>CALAYS010000110.1 GCA_937895515.1 uncultured bacterium | reverse complement strand
AAACTTGGGTATTGAATATTTTACCCCTTTACCCAATATCCTAGAAAACAGGGACTTTGTGTACATCAAACAGAATTTTTGCAATATAAGAGGTGTACAAACTTGGGTATTGAATATTTTACCCCTTTACCCAATATCCTAGAAAACAGGGACCTTGTGTACATCAAACAGAATTTTTGCAATATAAGAGGTGTGTACAAATTTGGGGTTAGATGGGGTTAGTCATTTTGTTTAGTTGGTTTCCAACAGAATTGCACCTTTGTGCCGTTTACTCCCCTTTATAAGGGTGTGACAATGTAAGGATTGGCGTCCATAGGTATCTGGTCGTTTTTTTAGCAAAATATTTTGTAAAACTTCAAATCGCTTTCCACGAATTACCTGCAGTTTTAGGGTTTTGTATTTTATTAACTATTTTCAATCAATTAGTTAGTGGTGTTATGTTAGCTTTATCTTTAGTACCAGAATCAACTTACGTACCATTGGTTCGTGAAGAAGAGGATGTTGAGACTATTTATACTGACGATTTCTTTTTTTTACATGAACGAGGTGTAGATTTATTAGTTATTTTTTTATTTTTACATCTTTTTAGAAAATTATATATTAATGCCGTAACAGTTTCACATGAAGTTGCTTGAAAGAGTGGTGTTTTGCTATTTTTACTTACACAATTAGTTATTTTTACTGGATTAACTTTGTGTTGTACGCATTTAAGTGATGTGACTTTGACCATTGCTATTAATGCATTTAATAGCTTTTGTTTGTTTATAGGACAATTATCTTGAATGGTTGCTCCTAATGAGGACTTGAATGTGGATACCCTTATTAGATTAGGTTATTTACATTATATTTTAGCGTTTGTTTTGGCATACTTTGGTGTATACCACGGAATTGATATGCACTATAACTGAAAAACTGAAGAATCTTTTGATGGGATTTATAATGAACTAGATTGATTTGATGAAGCAGTTATTAATGAAGTTTGTCAAATGTTGAATATGTTGGCGATTGCTGGTATTATGTGTTTGATGTTATACCATGAGCCAAATGCTTTAAATTATGAGTTATTTATGTGAGGTGATATTGGAATGTCAGTTGATGTACGTTACTTTGGTGTTGCTCCACACTGATATTTCAGACCATACATGGGGTGATTAGTGGCTTGCCCTTTTCACTATTTAGGTTTGATTGGCTTAATTCTTTTTTTTGTTGGTTTTTATTTTCAACCTACTGTTACTAGATTGGGAGATTATAAAGACTATTCAGGTGTTCGTTTAATGCTCCTTTCATTTATGATTTGAACACGTGATTTGACTAAAAGAGTATTAAATATTTTACCTTTTAGCGCTGAGCAAAATTTGTTTTATCAAATTACATTCATTATTTTTTTATCTTGTGTTTGATATGCTTTCTCTTATTTACCTTACGGACGTTTTTTTAACAGATTAGGTGGAAATACAGCATCTATGCTTGTATATACTTATTTGTTTTTTTATTTGTGTTGTCCAAATTTACGTAAACCAAAAATATATAGTTTTACTCAATTATCAATTTTTTAATTTAAAGTATGTCTGTTACACTTGGCTTAATTACAAATAATGATTTATTAAATTTTCTCAACTCAACTTCTTTGTCAATATGAGACTTTAACTATTTTTTCTATAAAGGCTACTGAAATGCGTTGAGTACTTATCTGTACTTACCAACAACTTCCTTAATAACAAATAAGGAGCTTTTTTCACCTAGTATTTGAAATTGATTTTTAGGGTTGATTTTTAATAACTTGATTTTGTTTACAGCTTTTGCACTCCTTAGTTTTTATTACTGTATCTACGGTGTTCAAATGTTATCTTTCACCGCAAACTCCACCGATTTATTTTCCGACTTTTATAGCTACTTAGCTGATGCTGATGATGAAATTGGGTCTTTAGATGATATTCTCTTTTACAGTATTGTATTTGCAGGTGTTATTGTTTGATTTTTTTTATTCACAATTTTTACAATGTACTTTTCCTCTAGCTTAACTTGAATTTTAACTTTATTAAATCTTATTTTTATTATCTCAATTTTAACTCCGATTTTTACAATGTTTGGTTTTGGTTTAGCGTTTCCAGTTTATGTACGTGGTGTTGGAAGGAGTACATCTTTTATGGTTGAAACGTTTCTAGATTGCGTCGCAATTGGTGTTATGTTAGCTAGATTCTTAATTCAAAATATAAGACTTGTTCTTATTTTTGTTGCATTTTTTGAATTGTTTGAACTTATTTACACAAATTGTGATATTAGTTCGATTTCATTAGTTAATCAATTTTTTTCTATTGACTCCGACTATAGTCGTTTATATATTTCTAATTATTGATATGATTGGGTTAGTGATTTTTTAACAACTCAATTAGTAATTTTTTACTATTGAGCACATTTAACCTATACATTTATCGGCCAGCTTATGAACTATTTACTTTTATCTTTTTATATGTTTTATTTTTTATATACGAATTTTGTTTTAGATGCTCATGAAAAGTATTTCTTATTTAAACGAGGTTAATTAAGTGTTAATTTTAAATATTAAGACAATTAAATTTGCCGTCAGTAAAAGAAAAGTTGTTAATAAAAGATTAAATCCACTAATAATAAAGAAATTAAAAAAACAACCTAAAAATATTTTATCTGTACGAAAAATTGACCCCGAATTATTACAATTACTCTGTGTAGAACCTGGTTGATGGGCGTTTTGACGCCGAAGACGTTAATAAGGTTTATTATTTTAATGTTTATGGTTAACACGTGAAATTTTTTATTAGGAACATACTTTTTATCAATTTTAACTTTTCCTTTATTTAGAACAAAGATCTCCTCAACAGTTTATGCTTTTTCTAACGGATTTTTTTTGTTTCTTATTTCAGGTTGGCTCGTTAGTAACTTAGTTAATATTCTTTATCGAGGGGATATTTTTAGTTTTTACTTAGAGACAAAAGGCTTAACTTTACAAACTATTGATTTCAGTTTGGTGAGTTTACTCACCCCTCTTAGTTTTTTTTTTATCTTGTTAGTTGCAACTATTGGGTTAGCAACTAATATTTATACACTTAACTATTTTAAAAATGAAGCTGATGAATTATCTTTCTTGTGAATCTTGAATGGTTTTATTGCTAGCATGATGTTTTTAGTAATATCTGGTAACTTTTACTCCATTTTCCTGGGTTGAGAACTTATAGGTTTAACGTCATTTTTTCTTATCAATTTTTGACATGTTCGTCGTGGGACTTTAAAGTCTAGTTTGAAGGCTTTTACATTTAACCTAGTAAGTGATATTTTTTTACTTGCTAGTTTTATTTTTTTTTATTTAGTAACAAATAGTACTAACATTAATATTTTATTTTGTAAAAGTTATATATATAATTTTTACAATGACCCTTACTTGGTTTATGGTGTTTATATGCTTATTATTAGTGCTGGGATCAAATCCGTACAAATTTGTGGTCATTTGTGGTTACCTGACTCAATGGAAGCTCCCGTTCCAGCTTCATCTTTAATTCACTCTGCTACGCTCGTGTCCGCAGGTGTTTATTTACTTTGCAAATTTTCTTTTTTTATACAGGGTTGTGGATTAGTTTCTTTATTGTCATTTATTGGTTGTGTTACAGCGGCCTATGGAGGTGTCGTCGCTGCTTCCCAAACAGATTTGAAAAAATTATTAGCTTATTCTACTATGAGTCATTGCGGTTTTTTATGAGTTTTAGCTAGTTGTGGGGATTTGTACCCTGTAATTGTTTATTTGTATTTACATGGGTTTTTAAAAGCGGTTACCTTTTTCTGTAGTGGTTCTTTTATACGCTCTCAAGGAACACAAGATTCGCGTTTAATGGGTATTGGGAGTATTACACAAAGATTGGACAGTATGTTTTTTATATTTAGTAGTGCTAATCTTGCAGGTCTTCCAATGACATTGGGTTATTTTTACAAATTTTTTTTTTTTACCTTTTTTGTTCTTTCTACCCACAGTTTGTTAAATACGGGTTTACTACTCATTGGAATGTTAAGTAGTCTTTTTTATTTTTATAGATTGGTTTATTTTGTAATTTTTGATTATTACAAAAATACTAAAAATTTCCCTCAAACAACCTTACTGTTAAATAAAATTTCGTTTAAAGATGTTTATGGTCAATTAGCCAATAATCATTTTTTTGCCGTATATTTTATTTATTGTGTTACTTTTTTTTTTTGTTTATTATGTTACAAATTTGGAAATATGTTTTTTGAAGTCGACTTATCACCTTCTTACTTGACTTCCTCTTTTTATTTAGATGGTTTTAATGGTGTTTATGACACATTCTTTATTTATTTTTATATGTTATACTTATTGTCAATTTTTATTATTTTGTTATGAGATTCAAGATATACTCAATATTTTGTAGAATTGTTAGGTATCTTTACACTTTGTTTACCTCTTTTTTTTATTTTAAAGTTGTAAAATGTGAGGTCATATTATGACAGATGCAAACTCTATTACTAATTTTAATTTTGGATTCTCTACTCATAAATCTGATGTTTTAATACATTTGTCACAATGACAATATTGATGATGATTTTGATTTTCTTTATTTTGAGTTATGTATTTTTTTATTATTCTTCGAGTGGTTAATCGACGAACAATGCAGTTTAACCCTATTATTAACACTAGTATTCGTGGTCATGGAAAATGAGGGGACTTTTTAGTTGCTTTAATCCCGTTAAGTTGATGTGGTAATATTTTAGTAAATTCAAATTTTATTTTACGAATGATTGAGTGACAAAATGAAGGTTCATTATTTACTTTGCGCGTCATCGGTAGACAATGATACTGAGAGTATCGATATGATTCAAGCGTTGTTGCAAGTATTTTTTCGGCACCTAAAAATATAGGACATAATCGATGATTTTTTACTTATGCTAATGAATCTTACTGTTCAGATTCATACTATCAAGCGTTAACTTTAGGTATGCAACTAGAGTATAAAAAGGCTTTTTATGCTAAATTGAATGAAAAACATAACTTAAACGCAAATATATTAAGCCAATTGAGAAATAAAGGTTCATCTTATACAACTGGTGGTAGCTTAATTTCAAAGATTTCGGTCAAAGAGAATTTATATGCACCAAGTTCAATTATGAGTGGTATTAAAAGATTGAATAAATACACAAATATCTTTACTAGATGGACTCCTTCAAAGCTATCTAAAGTCGTAGGTCACAAACTATCTGAAGAATATGCATTAGGTTTATACAATGCATATAGTTTAAATATTATTGATGATCGAACACACCATGAAACTAATATTGCACTTTCCGTAAAAAAAAAACCATTTAGTATTATAAATGGTGTTTTAAACAAACATAATATTAATTTACTTAAACAAGAGGCGGTGACTCTTGAGAAACCTATTATGTTTGTAGCTAAATTTTTCCGACAAAATGGAACCCCGGAACCAAAAGTTGAAATGACTCATCTTTTTTGAGGTTTTAGACAAAAAAGATTTGTTAGAAAAAAATTTTATAAATTTAAAGATAAACTTGCTATTTCACCAGATTTTGTGAAAGAAATAACACAAAAAAATTACTCTAAAAAATTAGTATTACCTGAATTAGAGAGTAGTGATTTAGTAGATCGTTTTTCTTTAAAGTCTAACTTAACAATTGATCATACTGCAAAAAATCATACGAAAAATGCGCTTCGGTCAGGTAACTCAGTAAATGTGAACAAACTCTTTACACAAAGATTATCAGATGAGATGGGGTTAGAAAGCTATAGTAGCTTATGACACTATAATACAAGTGTTAAATTTAATAGACATAGAGGTGAATTAGTACCTGTAAATTTAGCTCGAAGACTTTTAAGAACGAAGAGAATTTTAGTTTTACCTGCTCATGTTAATATTACTGTTGTTACAAATTCAAATGATGTGGTTCATTCTTGGTTCATTCCTGGTCTTGGTATTAAACTTGATTGTGTTCCAGGACGTTCTACACATCATACATTTTACATTGATAATGTTGGTTTATATTATGGGCAATGTGCAGAGATTTGTGGTCGATACCACCACCACATGCCTATTAGGTTATGTGCACTTCCTTTTGAGCAATTTCTAGTGTGATGACAGAAAAAAGGTTTACGTCGATTTCATAGACTTCCTGTTGTTTCTAAAAGAGCAGACTATAATGTCGATGATATTAAATTTAGATATAAATGATAAAGGTTAAGAATTAAAATTATGAGTGTGATCTTGGCTTGGAGTGAATGCTAGCTAAGTGTCTAACACATGCAAGTTAGAGAGTTTAATGAATTATTTATAATCATTAAATTATCAGCGTCGTGGTGAGTAAATATGTATAAGACAATTTTGTAAAGGTTAGTTACCTAAGCGTAAAGCGTACTTAAAGTCTTTGCATAGGGGATTAGGTAATCGATTTCGGTCGAGCCTGTGATCTCTAGTTGATTTGAGAGAAGGATCAACCACATGGGGTATGGAAACTACCCCGCCCTGAGGCAGCAGTGAAGAATATTAGGCAATGTGCGAAAGCATGACCTATCGACTTAGCGGAGATGAAGAAGATTCAAAATTGTAAAGTCTATACGTGCATGAGCATTATGAGGGTAAGTGCAAAAAGAAGTCATGGCTAATACAGGTGCCAGCAGCCGCGGTAATACCTGAGTGATTAGCATTATTCGGCGTGATTGGGCGTAAAGGATACGTAGGCTGAGTTTGTAAAACCAACTGGATTCATAAAAGATGTAAAGTTTTTTTAAATGAACTCTTGAGTAAATATTAAGATGGGGGGTTTTCCTGGGTAACGATAAAATGTAATAACCCACGACCGCCTGCCAGTGTACTAATGTGCCTGTCTAATATTTTCTGACGCTGAGGTATTAAAGTAGGGGCTGTAAACAGGATTAGAGACCCTGGTAATCCCTACCCTAAACATTGATTACTAATATTTACGTAAAGTAATCCGCCTGGTGAGTATAGTTGCAAAACTCAAAGTCAACAGAATTGGCGGGGATTAGAACGAATGGTGGAACATGTGGTTTAATGCGATAATCCACGTAGAATCTTACCAACTTTTATTAAATTTTTTTTATTATTTTTTTTTAAATAATTTTTAGACGTTAAAAAAAAAATTTAACGGGTATTGCATGGCTGTCGTCAGTTCGTATCTTGCGATTTAGGATTAAGTTCCCGAAACGAACGCAACCTACACCTATACTATGTATTTATTTGCGTAGTATACCTAAATTTTTAGTGTCGTGCATTAACGAGTTTTTAATTCGCTATAAGTATGACCCTAAACCACTAGCTGAAGTCAAGTCCTCACGGTCCTTATAGGTTGGGCAACACACGTGTTACAAAGATAAAAACAAAGAGTAACAAAAGAGTAATCCGAAGTGATCTCCAAAAATTATCTTAGTGCGGAATTGTTTCTGAAACTTGAAGCAGTAAAGCTGAAATCATTAGTAGTCGCAAATGAGTATGTTGCGATGAATTACAGCACTAGTCCTGCACACACCGCCCATCACACTCGAAGAGTTTGTAGTCTAGTAAAGTCGTAACCCAAATTTTTGCTTTTTTTTGTGTCTTGTAGACCTTAGTACGCTATGAAAATCATAAGATTTTAAAGGTTTCTAGTGACTTTCGGGAAAATTAGAAATCTTTATGAGAGTAGCCTCGGCGAAATCTTGGATGTATTTATACATCTAAAAAGAGCAAAGCTTCTGACTAGGTTATGGGTGATTTGAGTTAAGTTGACACAAGGTATCCGTAGAAGAATCTGTGGGTGGAATAAAACTAAGTTTTGCTTTTTATTATGGTGTTGAATTTTAACTATTTTTCCACGAATTTTACATTTTTTGATCTATTTGTTCGTCTTTCACAAAGTTTTCCATTTTTAATTATATGAATTGGTACTTTAGTCGTCTGATTGTTACTAGAATGCCACATTTGAGCATCCCATGTTTTTAATGTTAAACATACATACCTTAGTGGTTTAAATAGATTTAATATTTTTTTGACTTCCTTAAAATTAAGTTTTCAAAAAAAAAACCTTGCTGTGTTTTTAATAATTGTTTATAACATTTATTTATAAGCGTTTGTGGGGAATAGTTTAGTGGTAAAACCTCGGTCTTCAAAACCGATATCATAGGTTCGATTCCTGTTTCCCCAGTAGAATGTTAGTATCTATTATTTTTACTATAATTTTAAGTTATCTTGTTACACAATTTATCTTTTTTTTAAAGACAAGACAAGTTTTTAAAAAAACTTTTTATTGGAAAGCTTTTAAAATACATATTTGAACACCAAGTTTTAACAGATTACCTTACAGAAGAAAAAAATAATAAATGATCTGAACACATGTTCTTACTAAAACAATTAATTCAGTTAAAAAATTAGTTGTATGGCGCTCAATGCAAAATATTTATTTGCATTATTATCTTGTTTTGCAATTATCATTTTTAGTTTTTATAAACTTATATGAAAGAGGTGAAGTGGATTATGTTGCAGTCGAAAAATTTTTGAATGAAGACGTTTTTACTCAAGAAACATATATTAAAAGTAAAGAACGAATTGATACAGAATTAAAATATTATTACAAGAAGTATTGAGTTTCTTATGAAACTTTCGTGGAATCTGTTTTAATCAGAATAAACCCATTTATAGGTTTATTGCTTTGAGTCGAGGAAATTTATGAGAGTATAGAAACTTTTATTTTTTTTTTAAAATTTAAATATTATAAATCTTATCATGTTTATAATAACCTACCTGCGTCAAGAAATAGAATGATGTTTCGATTTTTTAAAAAAGATAATTTTTTATTTAAGTGATTCAGCTCTTTTTATCTTGGATTTAAGTCTCTTATTTTACCTCTTGTTGTAACACTAACTCTTTTAGTAATATTAGTTGATTTTTATAATATTAATTTTACTCGTCAAATTGCTATTTGATTTGTTGTAGGTATGCTATTTTTTTGACTCATGAGTGGTTTTAATTTTTTTTTAAAACGCTATAGGTTCGGAAAATTTACATCAGCTATACAAAGATTCTGAAAGCGAACAAATACCTATTTTTGAATTGTCGAAGGATACTTATTTTTACTATTTTTTTATTATTATTTAAATAGTTCTCAAGAAGTTTTATATTTTGTTGATGATATTAATTTGTCTCAAAATTTTATAACTAACTTAAAAACCTTTTATATCTCATCATTATTGCTCCTTTTTTTAATATTTTATTGTTTATTTGTTTTATTAAATATTAGTTCTTTTAATTTTAAACAAGCTTTTAGTCATTTGATAGTTGTAACTATTTTCTTTATTTACGGGTTTTTATTGGAATCTTATCAGTTTTACTATGTTTTAACAAGTTTTTTTGAACTAAATTGAGAATTTATAGAAGAAACCAAAACATGAGTACTCGATTTTAATGCTCCTTGAGTACGTGTAAAATCACAGTATTTTACGTTGGCATTAATTGCAAAATATTGACATTTTTTATTTATTTTTATTTCGTGATTGTTTGCTATGTTTAAATTTTATGAAACCAAAAATGTCACCTATACTTTGCTAGGTGTTAATCTACAAAATTATATGTTATTATTTATTTTAAACTTACTATTTAACGCTAATTGGTTAAAATGATTAACGAGAAGACATGCAGATGAAGTATACTTTTGATTCTTCACTGACTTTAATCATTGAGTCGTTAAAGTTTTTATCCAAGAAATTTATACTTTTTTAGAGAGTTTGTATTTTTTAATTAAATGCTAGTTGCGATCTACCATCGACTTTATGAATTGGTCGTATTCATTCGTCAAATGCTTAAAAAATATTTGTATACTATTAATCATCGAAGACTTGGTTTAAATTATTTTTACTTTTCACTTATTACAGGGATGTCAGGTGCAGTTTTAGCGACAGGTATCAGGTTAGAAATGGCATATCCAGGTAGTCCTTTTTTTGGTGGGGATTCGTTAAGATACTTGCAAGTTATTACGGCGCACGCATTAATCATGATTTTTTTTGTAGTCGTTCCTATTTTTTTTGGTGGCTTTGCTAATTATTTGTTACCTTCTCATGTTGGAAGTAAAGATGTCGCTTACCCACGACTTAATAGTTTAGGGTTTTGAATACAACCATGCGGTTATTTGCTAGTAGCAAAAATTGGTTTTTTAAGAACTATGTGTTGAAAGAATTATGAAAAAATGAGCAATTACTATAAGTTTAATTCATCCGCAAATCACTCTAAATCTTGAATTTACAACTTAGATAAAAAATTTGCAACCCTAAATAATCAACAAGTAACTTCAGTGAATTCTTTAGAAAGTAGAAAAAAATACTTAAAATCTCTTAAAGATGAGTTTAAAGCATATACTCTAAAAAAAAAAACCCCACTTAGTCATGACGAAAAAATTGAATTTTTATCAGCGTGAGCTTCAACAAAGCGAAATACAGGACTCTCTTGATATTCAAAATTATATTCGTCTAATTTCTACTATGGTTATTTATCGTCAGATGCTAGAATGGCTTGAAAGTTATATTTTTGAAAATATATACATAACATACCTGATACTTTTTATTTTTTAGTAACAAATGCAAAAAAAATGAAAAGTCGAGATCGTCATTTAGTTAAATGTTCATCTGCTAATCAAACAGTTGCAGGATGAACATTTATAACACCTTTCTCTTCTAAATTAAGATACACTGGTCCAGGTGTTCAAGATATGTTAATTTTGGGTGTTTATTACGCTGGTATCAGTACAACAATCTCTGTCTTTAACTTATTAGCTACACGTCGTAATTTAGCTATCCCTGGATTACGAAATAGACGTATTTTATTACCTTTTGTTTCTATTTCTATACTACTAATGCTACGAGCATTATTTGTTATAACTCCTGTTTTAGGATCTGCTATGTTAATGTTAATTTTGGATAGACATTGACAAACTTCATTTTTTGATTTTGCTTATGGTGGAGATCCTATTTTTTTTCATCACTTATTTTGATTTTTCGGTCATCCTGAAGTTTATGTCCTTGTTATCCCTGCATTTGGAGTTATAAATTCTGTTATCCCTGCATTAAACTTCAGACGTGTCGCTTCTAAACATCATTTAATTTGAGCAATTTATATTATGAATTATATGGGTTTCCTTGTTTGAGGTCATCATATGTATTTAATAGGTTTAGATCACAGAAGTCGTGCACTATATAGTACTATAACTATTATGATCTCTATGCCTGCAACTATTAAGGTTGTTAATTGAACATTTACACTAATAAATGGTTCATTAAAAAATGATCTTATCTTTTTATCAGTAATATCTTTCATTGCGTTTTTTTTAGTAGCTGGTTTTACTGGTATGTGACTTTCTCATGTTAGTTTAAACATTTCAATGCACGATACTTTATATGTTGTTGCGCATTTCCACTTAATGTTATCAGGTGCAGTTGTTATGGGTATTTTTGTTGGTTTTTATTTTTATTTTTATAATTTTTTTCAAACAAAATACTCTCGAACATTTGGATATATTCATATTATTATGTATTCCGCAGGTCAGTGACTAACTTTTATTCCTCTATTTTGGGTTAGTTTTTCTGGTTTACCTCGAAGATTACATGACTTTCCCGCAATTTATATGGGTTGACAGAGCATGGCTACAGTTGGTCATCTTGTTACTATGATTGGTGTTTTAGGATTTTATTTCATGCTTTTAGATTCAAAAATAGAAAAAAAAACAACTGTAAACTTAAGTACCTTAGTTCCTAGATTTAATAAACGTCATAATTATTATATTGGTAAAACTATTAACTTTTACTCTTATAGAAAAGCTTACGGTTTTGTACCTTGCCGTCAAGGAAGAACTTTTTTAAATAAAGTCTACTAATTATACTAATAGTTGTGCTCAACTAGTGTTATTTTTGTTCCAAAAAAAAATAAAACTAACTGAAATCTTACCTCTCTTAGTTATATATATCTTTATAGTTATTATTTATTATATTCGATCAGTAAATTTCTTTATTTTTCGTATCTTTTTAATTTATCGTATTCCCGTATGATCCATTATCTGTAATTTATTTAAAATGGTTGGTATTTTTTTTAGTTTTTTAAATCTTGTTCTTGGGTGAAGTTCTAGTTGAATTTTTTCTTTTTTAAAATTTGTTTTATTGTTTTTAATTCTTACGATTGTGATTGCTACTGTTACATTAATAGAACGTAAAGTATTAGCGTTAACACAGCGTCGAGTTGGTCCGAATTATATTGGATACAAAGGTCGACTACAATTTATTGCTGATGCCTTAAAATTATTAGTAAAACACATCACCACTTTAAGTAAAGTAAATAGGCTTCGTTTTTTATTGTTTCCTGCTCTTGTATGTGCTATAATATATTTATTCTGATCTAACTTAATTTGAGGTCCTAATTTAAGTTTAATTGAAATTGAATATAACCTATTAGTTGTTGGGTTAATGTCTAGTACATATTCAATTTTAGTAACTGTTGCCGGTTTAGTTACAAAAAATAAATATGCATCTTATTCCTCTACACGGGTTATTTTAGTTGGAATTACTTTAGAAATTTTAATTATGTTTTTAATGATTTTATTAGCAATTGTTTCTGAAACTTTAAGTTTTGCTTTTGCTTGACATTTTCAAAAAGAGTTTATATGGGGTTTTTTATTTATGTTACCAGCACTTCCTGCTATTATTTCAACATTTTTTATTGAAACAGGACGTATCCCATTTGATTTTGCAGAGGCTGAGTCAGAGTTAATTGCTGGTTATACAACAGAATATGGTGGTTTTTACTTTGCGCTTTTTTATTTAGGTGAGTATTTTCATTTGTATTGTTTTTCTGTAGTTTACGCGGTTTGTTTGTTTGGTGGGTAACATTACCAAATAACAAAAACATGATAAGTGGGTCAAATAAGTTTACCAAGACTAGAAAAGATAAATACTAGTATGAGTTGGGAAAGTTCTCTCTTTTTTAATGAGGAACAATGAGCTAATCCTAAATTAATCATTTTACATAAATTGTTAACGCGTTGTATTTTTAAAAAATTTATAACATATAGAGCAATTACATGAACAAGAACATCGAGATATAGAAAACCTTTCAAACATACCTCAACTGGTGTGTATAAATCAATTAAATTTAAAGATCGTTATACTGAATATGCACATAACCAGAGATTATTAGGTAACTATATTTATCAATTTAATAACAAATATATAGCACTAGTTGTATATATATCAAGGCCGAGTGGCGTCAATTTCTATACACGATATAGATTATTAAAGACCTTAAAAAAAATTTAATGTTACAAAATAATAGTATTTTTAATTTTTTTAATCAAGCTTCATCCATATGTAAACATACTACAACTACAAATAAGCTTTGGATGTTTACATCAAATAACGCTACAATAATTTTAAGTTCACCTTCATTTAGTAAGTTTGATAGTTTAAATAATCACTCCACAGGCTACCGCGGAGTATGACGTTCTTTTCGTAACGGTATAATAGATATTGTTACTTGATATTTTTTAATTCAATGAGCTCACTTAGGTTTTAGAGGTAAAAGTTATCGAATCCGCAATTTTTGTAGAGTCAACAAGTTTACTTTTAATCTGGGGTATTCTCACTGAACAAGATTAAAACTATTAGAAAGATGAGCTTTTTTTAAACGAAGACGACAAAATTATGTAGTTTTTACTTATTTAAATAAAGATTTTTTATATTTTCGTCGATTTATTCCATTTGTGCGTTTTTATAATTGTTATACAATGCGCGGACTCCGACTAAAAAAACAACCTATTATTCGACGTTTTGGTAAAATTTCTCAACACATTTCAATTTTACATTAACTTTTTTTAATGAAATGATATTTTGATTGTTAGAAGTAAAAAATTGTTCTACTTTAGTAAAGTTTTTGTATTTTTGTGTATATGGTAACTATTTTTGGTTCATAAAAAATAATTACTTTTTAAGTTTTTTTATTAATTTTTATTATTTTCCTAAAATAATAAAATTTAGAAAATATCGTTATATATCGAAAAAAAAAAAACGTTGAAATCTTTTTAGAAAAAGAACTTATCGCATTCAGCACTATTATCTTGATTCTTTATACAAGTCTAAATACAAACGTTTTGGCTCTACAGTTTTACATGGGTTTCGTAGTATGCACCGCCGTTGGTGACGTAAAACTTGAAATTTTGATTTTAGATACTCAGTAAAAAGAAAATTTAGAAAACAATTTACCCATATTAGTAAATTAAGGCGTTTAAATTTTTTTAAATTTACTATTGTCAATTTAAAACGAACATATGAGTATAAAATGAGATTTAGTATACGACAAAGAATTTTTTTATCTGAAAAAAATTTAACAAGAGGTGTGTGAAATTTTTTATACAAAAGTGTTAAACATAAGCTTTTAGAGCGAGCAAAAAAATTTAAAAAAAAAAAAACTTTTGCTGTTCCTTTTATTAAAAAAACAACTATTTTTTTAAATGCGCATAAACCATTAATTTGAAAAATGAGAAAAGCAAGGTATGCACATTGAAATCTACGAACAGTTGGAAAACTAAATCAATGACGATACGATAAATTATTAGCTTGAGAGTTGAGAAAACTTGTGGAGTCCAAAAGTAAACAAATGTTAGCGCACATATTATTAAGGTCGTACAGAGTTGTTTTGTCGTGACGACAAATGCTATTACTTATTACAAATCAATTAATTGTTATTAATGGGTGTTTTTTTTTTGAAAATGTAGTCATAAAATGAGGTGATATTATTGAATTACCTTTTTACAAACGTAAAAAAAAACGCAAAATAAAAAAATCAAAATATATTTTTAGAAAAATAGTACGTAGAGCTAAACGCACCTCTTATAAATCGTTTTTAGCAAATAAAAATAAAAGAATGAGAAAACACACAAAAGTCCCAAAGATTTTTAAAAGACTACCTATTGGTTATAAAAAGTTAGGAGCATTTTTAGCTAGAGACTCGTCTCTAAACATTTTTGCTGTTATTTACCCTCTTGAGCAATGAATCCATGATATGGACTATGAGTTAGGTTTAAGTAGTGTTTTAACATTGCAAAACTGACGTTATAGATTTGATTAATGACTTATAAGTTTTATATTAAATATGTTTAGAAATAAACATTTGTTTAGAAAATCCATTCGTTACACAATGTGAAAACCTTTATGATATTTAAAGCGTTTTAATAAAAGCTGGGGTGTAAATTTACAAATTATCCCTTTCACACGATATTCAGTTTTGTGAAATTGAAAGTACTACACAAGGAATCGTCGATTTTATAAATCTCAAAATAAACTTCAATGTTTTTTACATTATAATTTTAGTGTACCTAGTCGGAGATTACATCTTTCGCGTTTTATTTTACCAAAGGCTAGTGATAGATTAATTTTAGGTGGTTTTCAAAAAAATTAAATAGGTGGCTCGTTCAACATACAAAAAATTTTTTTTAACTTATGATGATATGTATTTTTTTTATAATAATATTGTGTTAGAAAATAAAAGATACACAGTATTATGCGATCGAGAGAAGACTATTAACAACATTACTAGTAATACATGGTTTTCTATTCATAGTGGTAAACGATTTTCGACAGAGTTTAAATCGTCAGAGTACTCAATAGGATATAAGTTAGGTATGTTTGCTAAAACACGAAAGCCTTTTTTTTTCAGATCGAAACGTAAAAAAAGATAGTCGTATCATTTAATTTACGTTTACAGTAATTTTTAATATTTGTACAATTCTACTGGAGTTATTTAAAATAAAGTGTTACAAAAAAATAAATAAATAAATGTTAATTAATAATATGTTGTTAGAAAAATTTCATTCT
>CALAYS010000109.1 GCA_937895515.1 uncultured bacterium | reverse complement strand
ATTGTATTTAACTTATTTAATATAAATATTTTTAAATCTATCAAATATAAAATTTATGAAAATCCTAAATAAAACTATTACAATTTTAAAATTAATGGGACTTGTAGTTATTGTGTATCTTATTTTGTGGTTTTTTGTTTTTACTGATTTCGGTGATGATAAAAGGGTAAAGTTAGTTTATGATGCTGTTACTAAAATAGAAGAATATAGAAACCAAAATGGCAAATTGCCAGGATCATTTAGAGATATAGGATTAAATTATGATGAAAGTGGTCCAATTTATTATGATATAAAAAAAGATGGTTCAGATTACACTATATCTTTTGGTAGTTATGGAGTTGGTCATTCTATATTTTATGACCCAAAAACAAAAACTTGGGGTGAGGTTTGGTAAATAATTAAATATGAAAAGAGATGTACTTTTGATAATTTTATTTTTAATAATATTGTTAATAAAAATTAAGTTTATTTTCGTGCGTAAATTTGATTCAGAAAAATGGAAAAGTGGATGGGAAAAATTTGAAATAAAAGAGAAAAGTTCTAATAGGGAAGGATCTTATAATTATTTAACCCCTCATAAAAAAATGGCACGCTGGCTCGTTAGGCATAAAAAGCTTGTAGGATTAAGTAAGGTAGAGATCGTAGATTTAATAGGTTTAGAAGACAATAAAATAGAGTCAGATAGATGGGTTTATTGGCTTTCTTTTACTGCATCTGATAATAAATGGCTCGTTGTAAAATTTAATGAAAATGGTATTGTTAAAGATACTTATATTTATGAAGATTAAACATTTTATATCAGAATTTTGGGTATTTTTAAAGAAGCAGGCCTCAAGCGCGGTGTTTGGAGGACTTGTGTTAGGAGCGTTAGTTTTGAGTAAATATATAGATTTTCATGGAATATACCGGTATGATGCTTTATTTATTTTTGCAGTATTTATACAAATTATTTTAATAATTATAAAAGCAGAAAAACCAAAAGAAATTTTAGCTATAATTATATTCCATATATGTGCAATGGTGATGGAGATATTTAAAACATCGCCTATGGTTGGGTCATGGGTGTATCCTGAACCAGCAATTTTTGCCATTGGTACTGTTCCTTTGTTTACAGGATTTATGTATTCATCAGTAGGATCGTACATAGCTCGTGCCTGGAGAATTAATAATTTTAGGTTTTATAATTTACCCAGTAGAATAACATTATTCATATTAGGTCTTTTAATTTATATAAATTTTTTTACTGATTATTTTTATGATGCAAGATATTTTATATTTATTTTTGCATTAATAGTTTTTTGGAATACAAAATTTTATGTGACACTTACTTCTAGGACTTTTCAAATTCATCCATTGATTTCAAATGCTTTACTTGCCTCATTTGTATTTTTAGCTGAACAAATAGGTACATTTGCCAGAGCTTGGGTTTATCCTAATCAAACAGCACACTGGAAGCCCGTATCCTTCCATATGTATACATCATGGTATATGTTATTGATATTTTCTTTTGTAATAATTGCAATTATATTTAATAAATCAAATAAATAGCTTAAAAAATGGGAGGATGGTTACAGATTTTAAGGGCTTTTATTTAAGGGGATTAGTGGTATAATCCACTTATATGAATATATTTAAACTTCCAAAATTGGACCAAGAAACCAGCAAAAGACTGGGGGATCGTGTATTAATGGTTTTTATTATTGCTCTTATTTGTTTTACAGCTAGCTTGGCGGTAAGGCTTTTTGTATTGAACCGGATAGATGATGCTAGGACAGCTTTTAAGGGCATTGATACGCAATTGCCAGCTTTACTAGTAGAGCCATCAAGTGTTTTGAATACAGAGGACATGAACATGGATATTAATGGGTTAGATAGTTCTCATACTGTTGCAAAAACATCTGTTGTTAACCCTGTAATAGATATTGAAATAACCGACACTAATTCTAAAATATTAGGTAAACAAAAATTTATATCATTTGATTACACTGTTAATTCTAGTGAAGTTGTTACAATACCAAATGGTATGACTGCAGGCTATATAAAAATTCCAGTTTTTTCAAAGTCTGATGTTAAAAATTTTAAAGCAGAAATAACAATTGATGGTAAAAACATGATTGCTGTTTCTGAATTTAATAAATTAGATGCTGGTTCATACGGTAATAAAAATTCTTTTTACTCAATTAAAATTCCAAATGAATTCCAAGGTAAAGACGCTACACTGCATTATTCTTGGGATTCTCAAGGTTCCAGATCTATTAATTTAGGTCAAGGGGTGTATACATTAAATCTTGATTCTGAATTTGATAATATTCGTATCAAAGGTAGTGATTATGGTAGTTTAGAAGAAAATTCTAAAAATACAAAAGCTGTATTTAATATTGACTCTTCATACGAAACTGATCAATCTAGTAGCTTCCGCGCTACTGATATAAAATACGCTGGGATAGATTTCCTAAGCGGGGCTGATGATATAACAATGGTGGACCGCATAACAAAATATGCATCATTGGTTATTGTTTTGACTTTCTTTATGATATTCCTTTTGGATATGCGTCGCCGATTTATAGCTAATAAAATCCAATATATTTTGGTTGGGGTATCACTTTGTTTGTTCTACTTATTAAACCTTTCTTTAGGGGAAGAAATTGGGTTTATGGGGGCATACATTATAGCTACAATTGTAACTATGGTTATAAATGGGGCATATATTGGAACTGCTCTTAATTCTAAAAAATACGGTATTGCTACTGCTACAGGACTACTAGTGATATATGCTGTAATTTATTGGTTAATCCAAGTTCAATCTATAAATCTTTTAGCTGGAACAGTATTGCTATATATTGTACTTATGATAATGATGTTCTACACAGCTAAAATGAATCAAAATAAATCAAATAATATATAAAATTTATGAAAAGTTTTAAATGGATAGTTTTAATTTTGATAATAGCTTACTTTTTTCCGAAAAGTTTTGTTGTGTATCCAGGATATATGACACAAGAAAGTTATGATATGTGGTCATCCACTAAAAAGCATTGTTATGGATTTGTGTATGCAACAAAAGATGACGCTGGCGGGGATTGGGCCGATAAAGATTGGTGTATTGGGATGCCTTTATAAGTCATGGTAAAATAATTCTATGAAAAATTTTTTAATTATAATTTTGGTTTTGGTATGTATTGGGGCGGGAATTTATTTTATCAATAGAAATAAGAAAATTAATGTAGTTGATAATTTACCACAAGATAAAGTATTAGAAAACTTAACACAAAATAGTGTTGGTGAAGATACAAAAAAAGATCCTATTACAAATAATAAAGAAGAAAATAAAAAGATTATGTACGCAATAATGCACACAAACATGGGTGATATTACACTACAGCTTAGTGATACAGCACCCAATACAGTCGCTAATTTTAAAAAGCTAGCCGGTGAAGGATTTTACAATGGTACAAAATTTCACCGTGTTATCAAGGGGTTTATGAACCAAGGTGGCGACCCGCTTTCAAAAGATGATACTAAAAAATCTATGTGGGGCACAGGGGGACCGGGTTATAAATTTAATGATGAAATAACAGCCACAAACCACAATGATGTGGGCACAATTGCTATGGCTAATGCTGGGCCTAATACCAATGGTAGTCAATTCTTTATTAATGTTGCACCAAATAATTTCCTTGATACTAAGCACACTGTATTTGGGCATGTTACATCTGGTATGGACGTAGTAACTGCAATTAACAATACTGCAACTGACCCTACTGATAAACCTTTAACTCCAGTAGTTATTGAAAGTATTACTTTAAAATAAATTCATAATATGATTTATATCGATGTCCGGACAAAAGCTGAATATGATAGTGGACATAAAGATGGAGCACTTAACCACGATATTATGGATATGATGAGTGGTGTATTTCCTGATTTACCGAAAGATTCTGAAATAATACTCTATTGCGAATCAGGCAACCGTTCAATGATGGCTCAAGGTATGATGCAAAATGCTGGGTTTACAAATGTAACTAATGGAGGTAGCTATACGGATGTAATTTAAAAGTGGTATAACCCTGTAGTAGAATTTTGTTTAAAATTTCACTACAGGGTATAATATTTAAATGAAGAAGTCTCTAGTAATAATTCTAATAATCCTAATCCTTGGCGGGCTTGGGTATTTTGCTTATTCAAAAGGTTTGATCAATTTGGGGTTTCTTAAGAAAAAAGAAAGTGTAACTGAGCCAATTGCTGTTGAAAGTCAAAAGGAAAATCTAGAAAAAATTGAAGATAGAATTCATCCACTTTGTTTTAAGACGGTTTTTGAAAAAAATTCCAAAATTTCTGTCGAAGAATGCAAAAAGTTATTTGAAAAATATAAAGTAGCAAAAGACAAGGATGGTTTCTATAGTTATTCTGATTTAGAGCCCGAAGATTCAGCTGGGGATGATTTTGCTTCAAATATTTCATATAAGATTTTAGGTGTGGTTGATAATAAAATTTTTGCCGAGACTGAAGAATCTATGCATATGGCAAATTACTACTATACTTCAGTCGTAGAACTTGAAGAATTAGATGGTTCTTATAATATAAAACAAATAGCAAGTGGTGATAATTATTGCAATGGTAATATTTTAGGTGTTGATCCCGTTAAAGATAACTCTATTGAATATTATCAAATCATTGATCAAGAAAAAGTTTTTGGTAATGAATATTATGGAACAAAATTTAACTGTTTAGGTGTAGGTTATTATAAATATAATATTCTAACTGATAAATCAGAGTTGCTTTCTTTAGAATTGATGAAAAAAGAAGAAAATAGTATGGTTCCTGATTTTGAATATGGCGAGAGTGTTGAAAAAGATTGTTTCAATGATACTTTTAAAAGCTATATAGACAAAAAGAAATTCGAATTAAATCCAAGTGAATTAAATGTTTTTAATAAGCAGGTTAAAGAATGTACTAATAAGAAAAATGCACCTCAATCTAACACCACAACTACATACATGTGCGATGGTAGAGTAAAGATTGTTCGCGAGCAGGATTCGCCATCATTGCCACCACGGATTTCGTATCTGCGAGTTAGTGACAATGCAGGGATAGCTTCATATGGTGATTTTGGCGCGTATATCCAGCCACAGTATTTTAGTATTGATCGATCTAAAATTGAAGAGGGCTACAGCTTTAATGAAACAAATTTTTGTAAGTATTTGAAAAAATAGAATGAAAACTTTTAAGGAAAAGGTTTTGGATATTGTAGGCAAGATTCCAGCGGGGAAAGTAATGACTTATAAACAAGTTGCGGAAAAGGCGGGCAGCCCAAGGGCTGCCCGCGCTGTTGGCAGTATAATGAAGGCGAATTATAATGAAAAAATCCCTTGCCATCGTGTAATTCGGTCTGACGGTGTAGCTGGCGAATATAACCGTGGGCGCGATGAAAAAATCAAAAAGCTCCGCGCCGAAGGCGCCATAAAATAAACATATTTGCTATTATTTAATAATATGGTATAGTTTTAAAAAATTAAAAACTTATGACCGAAAATTTAAAACCGAAAAACACTGGATTTTTAGATGTTGATTCTTTTGATCAAAAACAATTTGAACTCCTTGCTTCAAAATTAATTAAAGAGTTTAAAGTAAAAGTATGGCTTTGTTTACCTAATGATAAGAAAGGATCTTTAGATCTTATCATAAACGAGATCCGTTCCCCAATTAAAGAAAGTTTTGAATTCGTTTCTTCTAAGGAAGTGGATCTTTTAAAGAAAAATGATGATGGTCAAAAAATCTTAGCATCAACCCGATCATTGGCTTTATTAATTGATAAATTAAAAGGCCAAACCTGGTATTTGTTTGGAATGATAGAAAAAACAGGTAAAAAAATCTGCATAACAGTTCTTCCTGGAATTTTAGCTACGTATAGCTTTAGGTTTGATGCTGAAATATGGGTTGATCCTCAGTTAAATTAAAACCAACCTAATACCGCATACCCCTGTATTACTGCAAGTAATACAGGGCTTTTATTATGATATAATCCATAATATGAAATCAAAAATTGATTTAACAAAAATAACTACGGAAAAAGATTCCAAATATAACAACATTGAAAAAATGAGTGTTTTGGAAATTTTAACTAATATAAACAAAGAAGACCAAACAGTAGCCACATCAGTTAAAAAATCTTTAAAACAAATTAAAAACCTTGCCGAAAAATGTGTGCAAGTTTTACAAAACAATGGCCGGATATTTTATGTTGGATCCGGTACCAGTGGACGGTTGGGTATAGTTGATGCCAGTGAATGCCCACCCACATATGGTGTACCGCACGGTATGGTTATTGGGCTTATAGCCGGCGGGGATGGCGCTATTCGTACATCTGTAGAACAAGCCGAGGATAGCTTAACTGCTGGATTTAAAGATTTAACAAAATATAAAATAAATAAAAAAGACATTGTAATTGGTATTACCGCCAGTGGGCGGACACCGTATGTATTAGGTGCACTGCAAAAATGCCAACAGCGCGGTATATCTACTGGGTGTATTGTATGTAGTAAAAATAGTATTGTTGCAAAATATTCAAATTATCCAGTAGAAACAATAGTTGGTCCCGAATTTGTAACTGGTAGTACACGGATGAAATCCGGAACTGCTCAAAAATTAATTTTAAACATGATAACAACTACTGCTATGATAAAAATTGGCCGTGTAGAAGGCAACAAAATGACTCATATGAAATTAAGTAATAGTAAACTAACCGAACGCGGTATCCGCACTGTTATAGAAAAAACAAAATTATCTTACGCCGATGCTATAAAGCTTTTAAAAAACAATGATAACGATATTAATAAATCCTTGAAAGCTTTTAGGCAATAAAAAAATCCAGATTAGTATTATTCATCTGGATCATAATTTGTTTTTTCTGTTTTTTTGGGATTTACTTTTTCTGCTCTTTCTGCAGATTTTACGAAAATATATCCTAGCAGTATAGATACTAGAATCATACCAAATAATGCCCATCTTTCTCTTTTTTCTTTTCTAGAATTGTGCGTTTCTACCGCACTTTTTTTGTAGTTCATATGATCGTCATTTAAAAAAATAATAACAATATAATATACATATGTCAAATAGTTAAATTAATAATAAATAGCTATATGTGGTAAAATAAGTATATGAAAAATTTATATAGAAGTAATGATAATAAAATATTTGCAGGTATTTTAGGTGGCTTGGGGGAATATTACAATACCGACCCAGTATTACTACGTGCTGGATTTGTTTTACTAACCATAATTACTGGTATTATTCCATGTTCTTTGGCATACATAATTTGCCGATACATTATACCGAAAAGACCAAATTCAACATTTAAAAATGCAGAAGTTAATTAAAAAATCTAAAAAATATTGGCTAATGAAAAGCGAGGCTGATTGCTACAGCATTGATGATTTAAAGAAAGACAAAACAACATCCTGGGGTGGTGTGCGTAATTACCAAGCGCGCAATTTTATGATGCGGGACATGTCGGTGGGTGATGTTGTATTTTTCTATCACTCGGGTGGTATCAAAGACTCTCCGGCTGGTATATATGGGCTGGCTACCGTTTGCAAACCTGCCCACCCCGACGAAACTCAATTTGATAAAAAGAATGACCACTATGATCCAAAGGCAACAAAGGAGAAGCCAATTTGGTACTGCGTTGATATTAAATATGCGAAGAAGTTGAAACAACCAATGACACTGGCTGAAATAAAATTTGACCCAAACCTAGCTGGCATAATGCTGGCACAAACTGGATCACGACTATCTATACAACCAGTATCTATAAAACACGGAGAATACTTAATAAATAATTTGAAATAAATTTATGAAAGCACATCCAGAGACACAAGTTGGGCATATACATCTAACAGTTGCAGACCTTGATAGGGCAATGGCATTTTACTGCGACATGCTGGGGTTTGAAGTCTCGGCACGATATGGCGATTCGGCAGTATTCCTATCAGCTGGTGGATACCATCACCATATAGGTTTAAATACTTGGACGGGGCGCGGGGCAACTCCACCACCAATGGGCCACACAGGCATGTACCATGTGGCATTCCTATACCCATCACGATTAGAATTAGCCAAGGTTTTAAAGCATTTGATAGACAACAATTACCCCATAGACGGCACCGCCGACCATGGCGTTTCCGAAGCCATATACCTGCGCGACCCCGACAATAACGGTGTCGAAATCTACGCCGATAGACCCAAAAAGGATTGGAAGGTAGAAAGCGACGGCATGGTAGAAATGGTCACCGAGCCCCTCGACATAAACGACCTTTTAAAAGAACTTGATTAACGAACTTTGTATTTTTGTGGTAGAATTTGCTTATGAAAAATACAGATATCTTAGATAAATGTAAGCAGGAATTTATGCAAAAGTTCCAAGAACTTGGCTTAAAGAGAAAATCAATACTCTCTTCTTTTAGTAATAAAATTAAAGAAAAGGAAATAGAAAATTTAAGGAATAAAATACAGGAAAGTTAATATGTCTAATTTAGAAAAACATAGCAGTCTTGATAACGTAGTAAAAACACAAGAACTGCAAAATAAAGAAAATAATTTTACAAAAGAAGAGCTTGTAAGAGATTTTAAAATTCTTGAATCTATAGTTAATCAAGAGGTGGTTAATTTTAATACTGAAACACAAGAAGAGTTTAATAAAATAAAAAAATCTTCAAATTTATCACCAGATGAAATTAAATTAATCGAAGATCAGACCAATGTTATAGATGATCTAAATGAAATAAAAACACAAGCTGAAAAAATTGGTATTTTAGATAATGTTAAAAAAGTTTTTAAAAAAATAATTTTTGTAACCGTAATGAGTACAACATTGGGTTATAACCCCGATTCAAATCTAAAAGACTATTCTTTAGAAAAACATTTTGAAGAAGCTTTTGCAAAAGCTAAAAATACTGGCGATAAAGAATTTATTTGGAAAGGGGAGAAATATAATACTTTATCTAAAAACAAAGAAGGCGTGCCAATTAAACAAAGAGATGATTTTACAGGTAATGAAATGAGCGGTCCTGGTTTGTGGTATTCTAAAATTGAAGCAAATCTTTTTTTAGACGACGACCTTAATACAGGGGAAAATCCGTATAATGATCTGTTCGATTTATATAGATACTATTTTGGGCAACCATTAGAAAGTAATATACTTTCTATTTCTACTACCAAACCAGAGAATTCAAAAGATCCAAATGCAAGATATATTTCAATTAATGACAAAGCTTTTATTAATGATGTTTTAAAAGAATATCGCGAATTAAAAAAGCCTTTAGAAATTGGTGAATCAGCCCGAGTTTCTGGTTATCGAGATTCAAAAATACCTAAAAACAACACAACTTCAGCTCTTGGTAATTTTAAAATAGGCCGAGGTGTTGATGACAAGGGTGAATATGTTTCGTATTATGATGTTTTTGATCAACGAGATGACGAAGCCGAAAAATTTTTTGGTGCAAAAAGATACGAAGTTTACGATAGAATTTATTTAAAAGATTTAGATAATAAGTAAAAAGCAGAAAATACAAAAAACAAACAAAAGATAGGTGCGGGCGTTTACGCCCGCCCCCTTTTGTTCTAAATCAAAATCATTGACATAAACTTAATTAAAATGTAATCTGTTTAAAATATTAAATTATGAACAGTAGTAAAATTTTTGTTACCGGAATTGGTAGCGCTATCGGATTTTTCTTGATGTGCTGTGCGTTATACTATTGGCTTTTTCCACTCTCTGTGGCGCCAATGAATGTAGTTTTTCAGTTTTTAGCGGTATTACTAATGATGGAATGTATTTTTGTGGCAGCATTCTTTCTAATTGTTACCGTAGGTTGCATTGTAATGCTTGAACCTAGCGGTCGTTGTCGTTTTATTTAACAATCTCTAAGTCTATTTTTTAATGGTGCCGGTATATTCTACCGGCATTTTTTTATACCTATTTTTACCCCTTTTATTTGATATTTAAATAGGTTAATATAAATATATGCAACATATTGGAATTCAAAAGGTGGACGAAAACTTTAATTTAATTGAAGATTTTGAACTTAACTTTGCAGATATATTAAACTATCTTAAAACAGAAGATGCTGATTTTTACCTTTTAAACTGTATTGATCCTTATGGTAATACTGTTTTTAATATGATACAAATTAAATATTTTTTAGATGAGCTTTTGAGATTTTCAAAAAAATATAACCAAGTCTCTGATCATATTGAGAAATTAATTAATTTTATTGATACATTTGAAATCCATCAATACTTGCTTTTGTCTGGTGATTAATTTGATTCTATAATTTACCTATGCTACAAAAACTCAAAACCCCACTAATTCTAATTGCGGTATTTGCGTCACTCATTTTGATTTGGCGGATTTTGGACCTGCCACCTGACGATGTACTAATACAAATGGTCACTGGCTATTTTATGAAATACGGTTTGGTAACTGTGCTACTGGCTTCAATTATCGAAGGCATGCTACTAGTTGGCGTATATATACCGGGCGGGATGGTTATATTTTTGGGTGTTATTACCGCAGCGGGCAACCCACGCCATGCAACGCTATCAGTAATTATGACTATTATTGGTTTGTCGTTGGCGTACATATTTAATTACTTTTTGGGTAAATATGGTTGGTACAAAGTCTTGCTACGGTTTGGGCTGGGCGAATCATTAACCAAAGCCGAAAATAATTTTGCTAAAAATGGTTACAAGTCTATGTACATGACATATTGGCAACCCAACTTTGCGTCACTAACATCAACCGGCGCTGGTATATTGAGGGCCGATTTTAAAAAGTTTTTTACCCATTCATTAATTGCCACAATATTATGGTGTGCATTTTGGGGTACAACTGCGTACGTTATGGGTGACAAAGTCCTGACCTATTTGGGGCCGGTATTTTTTGCAGTAATGCTGGGCTGGATCATTTCCATAATCTGGGGTCATTACAAGGCTAAAAAGCTAAACTAAACAACCCTTTGGATTTGTGGTAGAATACATATATGAAATTAAAAGCCAATGATAAAACAAAACTAAAAGTTCTTGATTTGTTTTCTGGTGTAGGTGGTATGAGCTATGGTTTTGAAATGGCTGGTTTTGAAGTAGTTGCAGCTATTGAATTTGATAAATCTATAGCTGAATCAATGTTAAAAAATCATAAAAATACTAAAATTTATATTGATGATATAAGAAATATTAAACCCCAAAAGGTTAAAAGCGACGTTGGTCAAATTGATATTATTGTTGGTGGACCTCCATGTCAAGGTTTTTCACTAAAAGGTAAAAGGGGCGGTTTAAATGATGAAAGAAATTTCTTATTTAGGGAATATGTTAAATATGTAGCTTATTTTAAGCCAAAATATTTTGTTATAGAAAATGTTCCAACAATATTATCTTCTAATAATGGTTATTTTAAGGAAGAGATAATTAAAGAATTTACAAAATTAGGATACAAAATTTCATGTGGTATTTTAAATGCTTCTGATTTCGGAGTTCCACAAAATAGAAGAAGAGCTATTTTTATTGGAACTAAATTAAAAAATTCAATATCATTACCTTTAAAAAATAATAAAGAAAAGGTAACTGTGTGGGATGCAATTTCTGATTTGGCGTATTTAAATTCTAATGAAGGATTATTTGAGGATAATTATAAATTTAAAGCAAAATCACAGTTCCAAAATGAATTACGTAAAAATTCTAAAAAACTTTTTAATCATCAATCAACAAATCATTCAAAAGTCGCAATAGATAGACTAAAAAGAATACCACCAGAAAAAGGTAAGGAATTTTTATCTGAAAAAATAACATCAACTTTTGGTCAAACTTGGGGGCGACTGGAAAAAAACAAACAAAGTCCTACAATTGTTACAAGATTTGATACCCCTTCTAATGGTAAAAATTCTCACCCTTTTTTACATAGAGCCATAACACCAAGAGAGGCAGCCAGGATTCAATCATTTCCTGATAATTTTGTATTTTATGGAAACAAAACATCTATTAATAAACAGATAGGCAATGCAGTTCCACCATTGTTAGGTAAAGCTATTGCTGATCATATTAAAAAACATTTTAAAAATAATAATGTTATATAGTTTATGATTAACAAAGTTCACAATCTAGATGCAATAAAATTACTTAAAAGTCTTAAAGATAAGTCTATAGATTTGTTTTTAACTGATATTCCTTATGAAAAAGTTAATAAAAAATCTAATGGTCTTAGAAAACTAGATAAAGGTGATGCAAATACAAAGACTTTTGAAATTGAAAATTTTCTAGAAGAGGTTGATAGAGTAACCTCAGGTAGCGGTTATGTTTTTTGTGGTAAAGAGCAAGTTTCTGAAATATTTAATTTTTTTAATGAGAAAAAGTACACAACAAGATTAATGATCTGGGAAAAAACAAATCCAAGTCCTATGAATTGCCAACATGTTTGGATGAGCGGTATTGAAACTTTTGTTTATTTTAAAAAAAGTAAAGCAGTTTTTAATGAACATTATAAAAATAGTGTTATTAGATTTCCTAACGGAAGAAGTAAAAAGCATCCAACAGAAAAACCTTTAAATTTGTTTAAATACCTTATAGAAGTTAGTTCAAATAAAGGAGACATTGTTTGTGATCCTTGTGTTGGATCTGGCACGACAGCTGTTGCTGCAAAAATTTTAGGAAGGAATTTTTTAGTGGGGGATATAAGTGATGAATATTGTAAATTAACAGAGAGAAGATTAAAAGATTAGCTTAATTAAATATGATTAATATTGATAAATTATTAGAAAAACCAATTGAGACTTTATTAGTCGTGTTTTTTAATACAACACAAAATAAGGATAATAATTTTGAGATTAAATCAGAATATCGCGAAACCAAATTTTTAAAAATAACCGAAAACTCTCATAAAAACACTGCTTTATTGTTGTCTAATAAATATTTTTTAGATTTTAACTGTATAAATAAAACAGCGATTGTAGCCATAATTGAGAATGATAAAAAAATAAATACTGAAGATTTTTTAAATTTAGTATATGAAAAAATCATTGTTTATTTAAAAAAACTTCCTAGCGATTATTTGCTTGATATTGAGATGGCTTTAGCGTTATTTACCCTTAGAGGTAGTGCTGATTTTAATCACGGTTTTTATTCTGTAGATATTAAAAATTCTAATAATGTTTATTTAGATAATTTTTTTAAGCTTTTATTATCATCAGACGATTTACTATCAAGATTAAATCTAAACTTTCGCGAATTACAACCACAATTTGTTTCTGGATCAAATAAGCGTAATACTCAGGTAAGAATTAATCTTAAATGGTTTTATGATAATGCTATCTCCAAAATTAAAGAAATAAATAAATATAAAGCTGATGTCTTATCTAAAAATAATAAAAAATTAGGGGAAGTCAGAAAATATAGTAGTTTTGAAGACAGGTTAATTTTTTATAGACAATCTATTATTGGTAGAAAATTAAAAGAAAAAGAAGTTGTTTCTTTGCGTAAAAGTTTAGATTTTTCTTTTCAGGATGGAAAAGATTCAGATAATTCTTTCTTTAGAAGAAATCAAAAAATAGTTTCTTATGCTAGAGAAATTTTCCCTGATATTTGTGTTGGTTGTGATAATAAATATCAAATTAATGATCGTTCTTTTATAATGCCACGTAATGATAGATATTATTTTGAAATTAATCATGTTATACCATATTCCAATGATTCTAGTAGTGTTGATGTTTTGGATAATTTAGTAAAACTTTGCCCAACTTGCCATAGAGCCTTAACACCAGGTAGAGCTTACGATACTCTACAGAAAGAGATTATTAAAAATATGATTAATTCAAGAAAAGAGGTTAAGAATTTTATTATTTCTATGATGCAAAATAACCAATCTTCTCCTATTGATTATGTATTTAGTATATTGAAGTAATTTATGAAAAGGATAGAAGTAAAAATTAAAGAAAAAGACAAAAAAGGAAGACCATTAACACTTTTAAATTTTAGAGATGAGTTGGTAAATTTTATGTATAAAAAAACTGTAGCTGACTCTTCTCGAAGCAGTATGCACTTTTTTGTTTTGGTATTTTTCCTATCTTTAAAAATTGAAGAAAAATCCCTATTAATAAAAATCTTTGATGAAAATATTGATAGTTTAAAAAAACTAAACAAAACATTTGATGGTAAAAAAAGATTAAAGAAAGGTGAATATTATGACCTTGTCAAAGAGAATAAACTAGACCAAGTTTTTAAATACGACATATTCTTCATTCTTATCACTACTGTTTTAGACTCAAAAACAATACTCAGTAAATTTGATGATTATTTTTATGAAAATAAAAAATTGAAAGATGATTTTTTGGAAGTAGTTAAAAAATACGAAGAAGATCTTGAAAGATTTGATTTAGATTTTAAAAAACACTTGATTATTGATGATCGTTACGATGAATTTGGGGAGTATCACGATTTAAGTAAGAGTGTGTATCGCACAATAAAAATGCGTACATCTAGACAGATCGATCTATCTTTACATAAATATGCAGAGGTGAAGATTATAAGTAGTCAATCGCCAATAGATCTTTCAATAATTCAGCATATTGATCCTCAGATTATTTTTGATTTATGGGAGACATATAAACTGGGGGACTATGTAGGAATTATATGGAAATCCGCAAATAGTAATCCTATCGTTTCGGGGGTGATCTCTGGATTTGCAGGAAATGTATTAGCGGAAAAGTGGTTAAAATGGAAATCAATAAACGGACAAAAAAATCGTAAAGAAAAGAAAAAGGCAAAAATTGAGTTTGATATAGTCAAGAGCGATAAAAAACAAAATAAAAAATTATTACAGCTGGCAACAGTCCTAGCTGAGTCTGTTGTTAAATCAAATGAATACTTAAGAAATGAAGTTGATGAATTGAGAGATAGGGTCAGGGTGCTAACAGAAAATAGAACAGTATTGGCAAGTAAAGAGAGTAATAAAGAAATCGAGATGCTTAAAGAAAAAATTGAGAAATTGGAAAATATAGATATTTCTGCAAAAGAAAAAGAATTATAGTTGGGAAGTATTGACCTTAATTAATTTGTATGATTAAAAATCATGTCCGAAATTTATAACGAATTAAAAAAGTACTCTAGTGCCAAACGGCAAAAGTCTAACGAATGGTTTTTTAAAACTGGGGTGGGGCAATATGGAGAGGGTGATAAATTTATGGGTGTTAGCAACCCCGATGCGCGCAAGGTGGTTGGCAAATTTGCGCACCTTGGCTTTGCCGATATTGGGCAGGCGCTAAATTCGCCAATACACGAGGTTAGGGCGGTGGGGGTTTTGATATTGGTTAAACAATACGAGGGTGCGAGTGATGAAAAGGTAAAGCAAAAGGTGCTTAACTTTTATTTAAAGAATTTAAAAAGGGTAAACAATTGGGATTTGGTCGACCTTTCGGCCAGTAGAATATTGGGTATGGCGGTGTATAAAGGGCTGGCTAGCAAAAATGTGTTGGATGAATTAGCAGTATCAAAAAATATGTGGTACCGGCGCGTGGCGATAATTGCCACAATGGCAAGCATTAAATACGGTGTATATGGGCCAACATTACGCATTGCTAAAAAGCTTTTGGCCGACAAAGAGGACATAATGCACAAAGCCGTGGGCTGGGCCCTGCGCGAAGTGTGG
>CALAYS010000108.1 GCA_937895515.1 uncultured bacterium | reverse complement strand
AAAAACTTTTTCGACTAAAAATTAAAATATAGCCTAAATCTATTATTTTTGAAAGATTGTTTGGCTTAACTTAAATTTGGCCAAGTCAAATATTGAGTTTTAAATGTTTGCTATTTTAGGCAAATTGTTTTAAAGCACACTATAACCAAATGTATATTCTCTCTTTATAAATATGCGTATTTTAAATGGATTACAAATTATCAAAGATAATCTGTAATCAGCAGAAGGCAAACTGCACATTATTCAGTGTGCCCATATTTCTTTTTCATAACGATAATAAATGAAGTATCATATTGGGGCTACATCTCAACATAACCATCTATTATAACATTAATTCAAACATTTGTGGAGCAATAAACAAAGACAACTTTAATTTGGTTAAAAATAATATGCAACAAACACTCTTCATCAAAAATATTTTGATAAAAAGCTCTTTTATTCGTTTTTAAAATGGAAATGGCGGGTATCCTTTTCTCTCTATTAACCTTTATTTTTGGTTGGGTTTCTTTTCTTTTTATTAATCATCCCAAGGCATTTTTGATAGGCCTCTTATGCACATTAATTGCTAGCTATATTTTTTATCGGTTTGTTATAAAGCCTCATCTCTCTTCTTTGTTTAAAAACACTCCAGAAGACCTGACTTATACAGATGGAAGAGATAATAAAATGTGTTTTGCCGCTAACGAAAAAGAAAAAGAAGAAGAGAGCATCGGAGGAATGACATCCCAACTAAATGAAATTTACCAACAGATCACCGTTCCACGAATGATCGATCCCGTCCTACAACGCAAACTAAAATTGCGTCATGTTAAAGGAATTATTTTTCATGGTCCCCCAGGAACAGGTAAAACATTATTAGCTAGAAATTTGGCAAAAAGAATTGGATGTCAAGAACCTGCCAAAATAGCAGCCTCCTCTCTTATTGATAAATATTACGGGGAATCAGAAAAAAAATTAAGAGAACTCTTTGTTCATCCCCCAGGCAAACTTCATATGGTTATATTAGATGAAATAGAGTCTATCTGTCCAGTGCGTTCATCAGGAACGTCAGATTCAAAATTTTATACAGCCTTAACAAATCAACTTCTTTCTCTTATGGATGGACTTGATTCTGATCCAAATGTAATTGTTGTAGGAACAACTAACAATATGAAACTTATTGATCCAGCTATTCTTCGTCCGGGAAGATTTGACCTTCACATGGATGTTCCCTTTCCAAATAGAGAAGCAAGAGAAGAAATTTTTAAAGTTTATACTGATCATTTGATAAATGAAAATTATATGGAAGAATATGATATGGAGCGTGTTCTTGATCTTTCAGATGGAAACACTGGAGCTGATATTTCAGAAGCTGTTAGAAAAGCAACATCAACGGCTTTAAACCGCCATATTAAGAACAATGAACCTTTATTAATTTTAGAAAGTGATATTCTTACCGGTCTTACCAGAAACTGTACACAAAATTAATTAAAGTTCCAAAAAAGGAAATATATGCGACTCGTTCTTGCCATAGTTTCTTAGAAAGAATTGTTCCCATGAGTCCTGCAAAAATAGCACATACTCTTGCCGCAAAATTATAAAGATGAGGTCGTTTTCTGGTAGCCAAGAAAAAAAGATACTCAAACCAACTCCAAAAAACTAAAGACCAAAGAAAAGAACGATGGAAGGGACCAAAAAATATTCCAGTAGCAAAAGAGTATAAAACCTGGTAAAAAGGGAGATAAGAATCTGAACAAATAAAACTATCGAGCATACTCCCAATGGACTTCATTTTTTGAAATATATAATAAAAAGAATACAATGACAAACGGTGAAAAAATTTGTGTTAATCGTCTTTTATCATTTAGGGGTAATAAAATCGAAAAAGACTGTCCACTTTTTGTGATAGATTTTTTGGCGCGTTCTCTTTCTGTCGATCTTTCCTCACATCCAACATGGGAAACAGACGAAAAAGAAACATCTAAAATTATTCGCACTATCGAATCAACTTTAAAAGATGATTCTTTCCAGATAGATATTGGATCTTTCGATGAAAATCTCAGAGAATTAGCCTCTTTTGTTAATCCCGATTGTATTGAATGGGGTGATCGAGGCATCTTGTTCGAAGCTTTTTGGGATGCTTATAAATTTAATCCAAAAATACCCCTCAAAACAACAGAACGTTTTGGGTCCAAAACACCCGATACTCCCTTTAACATAGATGTAATAATGGCATATCAAATTTGTCTCCAATATGGAATTCCAACACAACGTGAAACTGTTTTTAAAGAAGTTGAAGATGAGATTTTATTGTTGTGTAATAAATTGACCCCAATAAGGGAAGATATTTTTACCAGAATTTCACGTCTACCACGAAGAGGATTAATTAGTTTAAGAAACCATCTTGCTGGAGGGGACAGATTTATTGAGAAATCTTATCCCTCGAGTGATGAGGAAGCAATTAAGCGTGCCGCTGCTGAGTATAGATGGGATATATCCTTTTCCAAAAACCCAACTAAAGAATTTATAGAAATGGACAGGCTTCCAGACGACTCATACCAACCTGTTGATAATGAATGGAAGAAGATTTTTAATAGTAATCGCCAGTATTTCCATCTAGATTCAAGATATATAAAACAATACAATTCTTTGTATAGTAAACAGCTTAGAGATACTCTAATATATAGAAATGGAGGTTCTGATGAATCTGATTATCTTATCTTTGGAATTCATCCTATTTATATTAAAAACAAAAATATTTTACCTGATGAATCAGGTCTGATAGAAAAAACTTATACAACAATAGAATATCTGGATGTTCCAATGGATGCACTTTCCCGATCAAGAAATATACTTTCGTCGCCAGATTTTATTTGTGATAGAGATGAATTGGGACGTTATTGGAATAAAATGAAGGTTTTTGTTTTTCCTCACGATCGTTCCAAAGAATTTTCTCGTTCCCATCTTAAAATGATATGCAATAATGCAGGTTCAGGCGATTCTTTAGTAAAAACAATAGAGTTTCTTCAAAAAGAACAAGATGAAATTATGGACAATGGATTTTTTGAGCTTTTTCACCTGGGAAGAGAAAAGGCCATCACAATTTTAAAGGAAGTTCTCGGTTTGGGCTATAAAATGAGAGGACATGGTGTTTGTTATAACGAACCACCTTTAAAAGAAAGTTTATACGATATAGAAAAATACCAAGAAAAAATAGAAACAAATGTTGTTGAAAAGGCTCTTGAAATAAAAGAAAAATATGAAGAGATCTTGGATAAAATTCCACTTATGACGGGTCGTAGCGAAATAGGACAAGACAACTTCAAAATAACTTTATATGGAGAAAATATAACACTTGGACATATTGTGCGTCTTATTTTCCAAACCGAAGAAGTTTCATCGTGTATTAGGACTAACTCAAATTATTTTCTTTTAACGTCATGGTATTTTTTGAATAGATTTAAGGAAAAACCTTTTCCTCTTGAGGAAATGAAATTTATTTTTTGAGATAAAAATGGAGTCTGATGATAAAAAATCCGATTATTCAGATTGGAGAAAAAAAGCCTCATCTTATGCTCCAAAGGTTGTCATAAATGTACACCCAAATACGCTTCGTCTTTTTTCCAATTTTATGATTTTTATTTCCATTATGAGAACAGGCATCCCAATAATTAAACGTTTGTTCCGAGTTTGTAGAGATGGATACAATGAAGAGGTTCTGACACGTTGGTTCTTTCTTGAAGTCATTCTTACAGCTTTATGGCTTCTTCACGCGTATCTTTATCAAGATGCCATTGGTCTTTTTCTTTCCGGTATAGTGACTATAGCACTTATCATCATCTTTGTTGTAAGTAGGTTTAGATGCAAAAAAAATTATTGATATATTTTCTTATCAAAAACTCTGAATGTTTATCAGAGAAAAGAACTCTATTTTTGGTATCATGTTGTCCAGATGCAGACCTTGAAGTGTGTTCGTCCACACCAAAGGAATCATTACTTTCCCGTTGACCGGGACAAAAGCTGATAGGCGAGCTTGTTGAAAAAGTTCTTTCGGAGATAAAAAATAGACTGTTTTTTTTACTCGATTTGTTATCACTAATAGTAACCTTTTTTGAAATATGAGAATCAGTTGGGGATTCGTGATCACTTTTTTCTTCTGATATGGCTTGTTGTGTCGTTTGTATAGTTGATTTTTTAACAGCTATACAATATGAAATCATTTATATGGTGTGTGCTTTATGTAGACAAAATGGTCCAAATAAATTATTTATTCATTTTATCAAATACAATGCCCCTGATGGAGTTTATTACAGCACTTAAAAAAAATTATTTTTTCATTAAAACATATAATGTCTGTGATTGTAAGCGAAAAGGCCTTTTTGAGTGCCCTTGTTGGTACTGATGCTGAGTATCCTGTTCTTATCCCTCGAACAGGACAACCTGCAAAGAAAACACTGTTGGCCATTTGTTCGGATGGTGTTTTGACATGGTCATATTGGACGGCTAACAGTAACAACAGCACAGAGTCGGGAAAAGAGACATATGGTCCTATCCTAAAATCTACAACTGAAAATCGTTATGATATTCCTTGGTTTATGTCAGAGCCATTTTCTCTCAACGTGGTCAATGGTGCAATTATCGTAAGTGGAGACAGTGTAGTACCTGTTTCACAAAAACCGGGTCTATATCGTGGAAGTGGAAAATGCACTGGGTACACAATGGAACAATTTGTGTCAAGACTTCCATCAGATTATAATAAAATAACAGCCGTCGATCCAGTTGCAACAACTGCGCCCGTTCCTTTGCCTTATCCAACAAGCATGAAAAGCCTTTCTTCTGTTAAAGAGTCTGGATCATTAACAAAGTTTTTGGTTTGTTTGTTTGTTGTAATATTTTTATTGATTGTTGCATATAAACTGTTCTTGTAAAAAATAAATTGATCTATCCATATCACAAAGCAAAAATGGATGAAAGATGAATTACAAACCTGCATTGTGCTGTGATGAGGAGGGATAAAAATTGTGTTGAAAAACTTCTCCAAAACGGAGAAGACGCAAATGGAGTAACTACCAATGATAAATTATCGCCTCTTCATATCGCAGCTTTTATAGGAGATGCTGATATAACTCAGGTGTCATTGGATGCAGGGGCTGATACTAAAGCAGTTTCATTCTTTGGTGCTGATCTTTTTTTGATGATTACAAAATGTATAAACGAAAGTGTTGGTGAAGAAAAGAAATTTCTTAGGGAAATTCTTCGCAACAACTTTATGTTATAAAAAGATATTATCTTTTTAATATAAATTTCCTAAAGTTTTTTTGATGGAAGAGATTATTTTCAAACAAAAATGTCTGAAGATTTAGTAGTAGTTGCCATTCTTGTAAAAGATAAAGCACACTGTTTGCCGTTTTATCTTTCTCTTTTGGAAGCCCAAAGTTATCCCAAAGAGAAGATGGCTCTTTGGATAAGATCAAACAATAACAATGATAATTCTATTGAAATAATAGAAGATTGGCTTAAGAAGGTGTCAATAAATTATCATTCCGTTTTTAAAGATTATAGCGATGTAATCCAACCAGTTCAGAAATATGGCCAACATGAATGGCCAGAGGAAAGACTGAAAGTCTTAGGAAAAATAAGACAAGAATCCATAGATTATGCTATCGGTTTGGGAGCACATTATTTTGTTGCAGATGCCGATAATTTTATAAAAAAAGGTGTTGTAGAAACCCTCTTAAAAACAGGTCTTCCTGCTGTTGCTCCATTGCTCAGAAATGAGCTCCATGGGAGATTGTACGCAAATTACCATTTTAAAATAGATCCAAATGGTTATTACCAAGATCATCCATTGTATTGCAGCGTTTTGTTTCATGAGATCAAAGGTCTCATTGAGGTACCAGTTATCCATTGCACATATTTTCTTCGGAATGAAATCCTTCCTTTTGTAAAATATGAAGATTCTACTTCAAGATATGAATATGTAATTTTTTCAGATTCTCTTCGAAAGAGTAATATTAAACAATATATCGACAATAGAAACGATTATGGTGTTTTATCATTTGCTGAAAATAAAGAAGATTTATTATCGGAACCATGGTGGAGCAGTAAAGAAGAACGTTTTTTTACGGAGATAATGGAACCATAACAATGTCATCATTAATGGAATTGGGTGTTCGTCTTTTAATTCTTCTTCGTCTCCCATGATCTCACTTTCGCCGCTATCAACAGAAAGAAAAGAGTAATGAGAATTTGTTATTTTTGGAGAATCTAAG
>CALAYS010000107.1 GCA_937895515.1 uncultured bacterium | reverse complement strand
GCGCGTACCGACGCGACTGGCGAAGCGACATTTACCCTCAAAGTCGTGTCCGGCCTGTCTGAAGCCGCGATTCAAGAGTTGCTCAACACACAGTTTGCGATTGGTGCAACGGTCACTGAGAGCAGCGGTGCTTCGACCAATACCGCAATCACACTAAATGCTGTTCGTCCTGCGCCTGAATACAATCTGCAAATCGAAAAAAATAAAACCTCACTGCTCGCAAGTGGCGACTCGATGGTCGTGACTGCTCGCGTTGTTGATAAAAACGGTGGGGACCAGGGAATCCAATAGTTTGGATAGTACTGTTCATGTAATCATTTATATTATCAAACGGTATAGGCTGTTTTTTAATATATGGCATGTATTTATCAACGACAACAGGGGGAAAGAATCCCCTAGGAAAAACGAAATAAAAACTATTACCTTTTGGATTTAATAACATCTTCTAATAAATTTTTTAAATTAAAAACCAAAAATACCTCTTCCTGCCAACCTTCTTAGTGTTGCAGGTGCTAATATACCCTTACCTGCTTTAATAACATCAGCCTTGGTTATTTTAGGATATTTGATTCTTCCCGGTTTCCCAGGATTAAGGAAATAGTTGGTTATCGTTTGGTCTGCCCACCCAATAGCTTTATATCCTCTCATTTCAGCACTAAGTGATGCTATCATAGCACTTCCAACCAATGTTTGGTTTGTTGATGCAGATGCTGGGGTTCCTATTCCTTTAATTCCTGAACCAGAAGTAGCAGGAAGTATAGATCTTATGGAAGGTATCGGAGAATTTAGTGGTTCTAAGATATCTCCAGTAGCTCCCGTAGGTCCGGTTATTGTTACATTAGTAGATCCGGTAGCTCCCGTAGCAAAATCTTCCTCCCCATTCTTTTTCCAATATCCCCAATACATAACAGAATTTGAATTATTAACTGGAGTTAATATATTATTATGAGCAGCACTATTAATATAATTATTTGCTCCCTTTATATTATTATTTGAATCTCTTCTATCAGAAATGACCGCTTCTATTGTTTTTTCTAATACGTTACTAGTAACTCCACTATTAACATTTACTGTACTTTTATCTGTTGCTGAAAGAGATGTTTGATTTATAGACACCCCATTAGTTATAAAGAATCTTCTATCACTTATTTGTAGGATTCTACTTGCAGCGGATTCATCGATCTTAAATGCGATCTCTCCTAATGCTGGGCTTGCTATATTATTATCCTTCAGAGATGGTATCTGGATTTTACTTCCACTAAGATCTATAAATGATATATTAAATTCACCAGAGCTAGTAAGATCTATTGGTACAGGATCTCCAGAAGGTCCACTTTTTATAAATTTGAATTTTAGGTATGTGTCAAATGGTGATATAGCTATAGTCAATTTTCCAGTACCAACAGCGGTAGTGGTAGAAGCACCAGTATCAACTCTTAGTGAATTGTTAGTGAATGTGAGACTGTCCATACTCGCAGTAACATAGTTCTGATTTATAAAAACATTTGTATATTTCAATATCTCCCTAGGAGCAGGTGAATTACTACTCATGTTTATTGTTGGTTGTGAGTATATTCTATTGTATATTTTCTGTACCTGCGGAAACGTGCTTAACTGTATAGGTTTTATTTTTAGACCCCATTCAGATGGATTATTAGATGAATATGATGATATTCTTATAGTTCTACTCTGATCTGCGCTATTAATTAGCGTCATCGTATATCTCAAAGTGAAACTTGCAGCAACACCTGCATTTCTAACTATTGGTCTATAATAATTTGGTGAATCGTATGCAGTTGTTTGGATTGAATCAAAATTTGATGTTCTTATAAGCGAAGCACCTATCTGTTCAAGTACCTCTATTTGATGACCTATATAATAGGAATTACCAAGTGAATTTTGAAACAATATAAAATCCTCAACAAAGCCCTCATTGTCCGTTGCATAGAATTCAAAAAATTCTCCTCTATCAGAGGGTCTTATCGTTGCACCTATGTTTGAAAATTGGTCTTCCTGTTCAAGAGATAGAGTTGCTATCTTTGACGAATCATATCTAGCATATCCAGCATAATCAACTGTACTTTGAACCTGCCATGCAGATATCCTAATTGGAGCATTATAAACAAAACCAAATCCGCTATGACTTATTAATCCAGCTAGTGTCTGTGGTTTAAATACAGACGAAGATGCCTGATATTTATTATTCATATCCCTAAGATTAGGTATCTTTATCTCTATGTACTTATCATAAATATTTGAACCTATAGTAACCGGGTTTGGATTTAGATTATAGTCGTCATTAGTTCCTTTTTTTATCAGTATTTGCGAAACAGTTACCGATGTTGTATCAACATCCTCATAATCAACTGACATTATTAATCCATCAGTATTACCAAGATTATAACCTGCTCTTATGTGATATCTAATAGAATCATAAACAACGAGAAGATTCGAAGGAAATGTTATAGGTAAATTGATACTATTTGTTAATTCGTCCGAATAATCATTAAACGGTATAATAAGATTGGAATCTAGTGTAACGAATGAATTTTCGCCAATCTTAACAACGCTATTTTGAGTTGTATTATGTGTTATTTGATAGTCATTATTAGGATTGAATATCTGGACTGAACCCGATCTGAACCCATTTATAAGTTTATCATAACCAACAGTAGATGGACCACTGTTTACGAAATGCGTTTCTGGTTGAGGTTGGTCCGCATACATA
>CALAYS010000106.1 GCA_937895515.1 uncultured bacterium | reverse complement strand
TACTTTAAAAGAGGTTGAAATTTATATTTTTTGTAGCTTGTTTTTAAAAAATGATGGTTGTGCAACAGCTACCGCTGTTAGCAGCTAGCAAAATATCAATCAAACCTTATCAAGTCTTCTATTTCTCAAATAATTGGAAATAAAAATTGCTACAAAAATTCCTAAAACAAACATTTGAGTTCCATAATTCTTTGTTATTGTTTGAATCTTTAATAAAAAATACAACAACAGAATTAGAGTTGGTATAAAATTCAGTATTAACTTTTTCTGGGCAACAAGCAAATCAATAATTAATAAAACTATACTATTCAAAAATGATAATATAAAAAATGGAATTCCTTTAAAAACTAAAAGCCAAACAAATCCAGAAATACCACCTTCAATTGACAATAGCAAAACTGATGTTATTATTAAAAGTAAAAATGTCCAAATGAAATTTAAAAAGAATTCTCTAGCTATCATTTCAAAATTAAAGTTAATCGTTTTTAGTTTGTTTTATTTCGGGGATTGCTTGCTGCTAACGTTCGGTGGCTTGCTCTCATTGGCGTTGCACCAAAACCAAGCCATTACAAATATAACAAAACTTTTAATTAAAAACCTTTACCTTTTTTGATAAATCCCATACCTCGCCATTTCTAGAAACCGATGTTAGCAATAGTAATTATTTTATGATATATTTTGTTTTGTTCATATTTCCAACACTTTCAAATAATTTTAATTCAATGCCCTTTTTCAAATCTCTGCTTGCAGTTGCAGATGATAAATCTTTAAAAGTATTCATGTAGTCTTTTCTTGTAAACTCCTTTACTCCAAGATTTATAAAATACTCTAATCTGTCAATATCTTTAAAAGTCCTATTGTTGTAGTTCAATAAACTTTCAAGAGATTTATTAATTACATCAAGCATGTACTCTATAAATATTGTCGATTTTCCTAACTTATCCGACATGGATAAAGAATTGTAATATTCACTTTGAGTTTTACTTATTAAAGTTTCAAAAGGAAGAAACTCGAAAATTGGATATTCAGACATTAAAATTAATGTTTGCCAAAGCCTTCCCATTCTACCATTTCCATCTAAAAAAGGATGAATAAATTCCATTTCATAATGAAAAACGCAACTTTTGATTAAAGTTAATTCTTCGGAATCTTTTAAATATTCGAATAAATCATTCATAAGAAAAGGAACATTCTCAAACGGAGGAGCAACATGTTCAACTTTAGTTCCTTTAACTATTCCAACACTTTGATTTCTATATTTGCCAGCACTTTCAATCAGTCCTTTCATTAATTCAAAATGAGCTTTTAAAAAGCTTTTATCAGAATAGTATTTGTATTTTTCAATATTATCGTAAAGGTTTATTGCATTTAGAACTTCTAGTACATCTTTTTCAGGCCCAATAACTCTTTTATTCTCTATTAATGCTGTAATTTGGTGTTCAGTTAGAGTATTACCTTCAATTTGTAACGAGGAGTGAATAGTTTTAATTCTATTCTGTTTTCTTAGTTGTGGGGATTGTTTGTTAAGATAATTAGCATTAACTTCTCCTAATTTCTCAGAAATAGATGTTATTAATTTTAATATTTTAGGAGTAATGTCATAGGGTGGTTTCATGATAATATCATTTGATAGTATCAAAGGTAATTTTTTTTCTCAGAACGTCCAAATATTATTGCTGCTAACGTATAGCTGCCTTTCCTAGTGCTGGGTTAGAAACCTGAGTCTGTCAGGAAAGCGCTTAGTTTATTATTGTAAGCTATTTAAATTTTTACATTTTGAATTACAACTAAAAAATAAACCTCTCTTAAATTACTTTAAAAGAGGTTGAAATTTATACTTTTTGTAGCTTATTTTTAAAAAATGATAGTTGTGCAACAGCTACGCCTGTAATGGGCAGTTATTTCATTCAACATAGTCCGTCATGTCAATTTCGGCAAAATCTTTGATTTCTGAGAGTTTGATTATTCTATTTATATTTATTTTTTTCCAAGTATCATCCACGACTTGATCATCGTTAATGTATATAATTTCCCGTTTCTTTTTTGTTGAAAAATTCACCCTTGTTTCATGGTTATTTATTGCACCATTTGAAAATTCATTATAACCGATTAGTTCAAAGTTAGAGTTTTGAAACCTGAATGTGTATTTCCAATATCCATATCTACCGTGTCCATAATGAAAACACAAATTTCCTTTTTCAATTTCAACTGATAGTTCAGGTGCAAAATAAACACCACCGTCTTCGTTTTCAGATGAAAAACAATTGTAGTTTTTTATAGCCAATTCGTATTGGCCATTTTTGTTAAACAAAATAATAATTCCTCTTCGGTTGCGGTCTAACTGTCCACGATATTCGTCTGTAATGACTTGATTTTTGTCTGTCCCTTTTATAATTAGAACACAATCTTCAATTCCGTCTTTGTTCAAGTCCCCATATATTTTTTTAAAAACTATAAATCCTTTTGGTAAAAAGTCAGTTGGATTTTTCTTAGTTTCTACAATTAAATTATTGTATTCTATAGAATTGTTTTTTGCAGCAATTGTGTCAGAAACTGGTAAAATTTTCTGTTTGGATTTTTCTTGTCCGCAACTTGTTAAAAGCAAAAATGGCAATATGTAAATTATCTGTTTCAAATTTCTAAAAATGTCTGTATTTTGTCGCTCCGAGTTGTGTTTTATAATTCTGACTAACGTTTATGTAAAATAGTGTTTTTCAAATTTTTATGTTTTGTAAAAACACTCATTTTTTTTCTTTTTTTAAATTGTCAAAACTTCTCGTTAGCCTCTCTACTCAACCGGCTCGGCATGGTAGGGGGATTGCCCATAACGTTCGGCGGCTTGCTCTCAGTGGCAGATTTTTAACACTATTGATTACAAATATAGACAAAATTTAGTTTCAAAAAATAACCAATTCTGATAAATCCCAAACCACGCAATTTCGTGAAACCGCTGTGCTTGTTGCACAACTCAAATATACAAAAACTTGCATAGCAATAGTATATTTT
>CALAYS010000105.1 GCA_937895515.1 uncultured bacterium | reverse complement strand
GCTTTTTGTCTATATGCTAATTTATCTTCCTTTATTTCCGGATTCTTTAATGCTTCTTTTTTTCTATCGACTATCGAACTTGGAAGCATAGGACCAAAGGTGTCCTTAAGTATCTTCTTATCTGTTCTCCATTCCAGCGGTAAATGCATAGCAAATCTAATTATATCATTATTAAGAAATGGAGATCTTAGTTCGAGCGTATGCGCCATCGACATCTTATCCAATCTTGGTAGGTGATAAAAACTAAGCTCTTGGAAGATATCGGATTTCTGTGAATCATATTCATGTATTCTTGAATATCCACCAAAAAGCTCATCCGAACCATCGCCGCTTATCACTATTCGATAATCGGTATTTTTACGAATCGTTTCGAAAAGATGATACTGGGGAATAACCGATCCAAGGTCTATAGGTGATTCGTTCCATTTGGCGTATATAAGCGCATTCTTTTCCGAATCCATATCATAGTCTAGGAAATTTGTAGAAGTCTCTAAATGAGCTTCTAAATCATTAACAAAGGGGGTTTCTCCGTTCTCTATACTAAACCATTTAACATCAGATCCAGATTCCTTAAGTATCGCAGCAATTATAGCAGAATCAAGTCCACCGGAAACAAGTATCGATATTGGATAATTTCTAGAAACTAGTCTATTATTAACACTTTCGAACATCTTATCCCATAGCCAATCCTTATGTGTTTCATAATCCTCGCCAACTAGTTCTGGTATTGGTGTGTTCCATATTCTATAATATTCAGAATATGTTTGTTCAAACATTGGGGAGCTCATGTTCCATGAATATATTGTATTCGGGAGTAATCTTTTTATATTACTATAAGCAGTTCTGTTATCTGTATTATAACCAAATTTTCTGACAGAGCTTATGAACTTATCGTCAATCTTTGAATTATCTGTATACAATCCCTTTATTTCAGAACATACCTCACCAAGTTCATTCTTATATAGACACTTCTTACCAAGTGGATCGGTAAATGATATTACCTGTTTTGTCGAAGTGCTATATAAAACTATAGACCAGAATCCGTCCCATGTGCAAATATGTGGAATATACATTGCAGAAAAGAATTCTAGATTGACTCCGCCTAATTTAGAAAAAAGATTACATAAATATTCGGTATCCGAAGAAAATAGATTTTGATCATAATTAAATATCTCACCATTAAACATCATATAGATGTCCTTAGCGACATTAATCGGTTGCCCCCAATCATCACCATCCAAAGTTTGAATTGGTAATCTATGATGACATAAAGTTACATTATCAAAGGTCTCGCTTTGAACCTCTATACCTCTATGTTTTATTGAATCAAGTATTTCCGGATTTTTCTTAGCACCGGTTGTTAGTAATATACCGCACATAATTATATTTGATTTATTAGTTTTATTAATTCATCCACGCTTCCATCAGTGAAGTCGTTCTGGAATATTCTTATATTATCAAAGCCAAGTTCTACAAACTTATAGATAACAAACTCGAATGAAGATCTCTCGGAATTATCAAGTTCTGCATAATCCCATTGGTCCTTATTTCTATCGGATTTATCAGGATTGTTACCATTTATATAAATCACAGAAGTTTCAGACATTAGATTTTTATCCTTTATGAATTCTATTTGTTTTATAACATCATCCTTGGTTATTCTATTCTCAGAAAGACCCCAAGCAAGAACAGTTAATATACCTCTATCGTGAATAAAGTCCGGGATCGTTCCCTTTAGATCCTTAGCTATCTGCATTATCATAAGTTCCTTGCCCATTGAGAATGAATGTGCTTCTCTATTATCCTTGCTTCTCAATTCAAGTAAGTTGAAATAGCTACCAAAATCAAACTGAAATCTTGGAAGATTCAATTTTGATTCCATTTCTTTGGAAAGATATGTCTTTCCTGAATTTCTAGGTCCTTCAAATACGTATATCATAAATATTATAGATGAAAAAAATAATTTAATTTCGACCCTATAAAATTACACAAAAAAAGAAGGATATTTAAAATCCTTCTTTTTTATTAAAAATAATTATTTATTACTTTACTTCAACACATTTTAATGGTGATTTTTGTGGGAAATCTTTAAATTCAACAGTATTAATTCTTTTACAGAGATTTGAAACTGCTGGATATATCGTTTTAGTAATTCTTCTAAGGTTCAGAACAACTATACCCTTGGATGCCATCATACCGGTACCTGGTTTAAGCCTAATTAATGGGA
>CALAYS010000104.1 GCA_937895515.1 uncultured bacterium | reverse complement strand
ATTTCTTTCTTGGAGACTACCCAGGGCCATTAACCGATCATATACAATCGATGTTCGATTGTCCAATAGTTAGAACGCCATTCAATGATTCTGTTATTTTTAGAAAAAATGGAATCGACTCAGTTGTTATAAATCCATTACCACCGACTGAAGAAAAAACCCCAGTCGTTTGCTCTGATGGAACATTCTTGGATTTCAAAATACTTTTTCTGTGTCACAGCATGGAAGATTCAGTGGACAAAATATCTACCGATGATATGAAGGCATTCGTTGAGAATGTAGCAGCAAAAATAATAGCATAAAATGAAAACTTTCGAGAATATAAAAACTTTCAAATCATTCATAAGCAATATAGATGAGGATGAGGAATTCCCTAAAAAAATAAGGATTAAAAGGCCTAGGGAAAAGAAAATAATAACGATTCCAAACTGGGGAACATACTAATAAAAAAATCCGGATTTATCCGGATTTTTTTTGTGATTTATTTTTTTATTTCGAAATGATTCCATATATTTGCATTCAATAATATTAACAATTAATAATTAAAAAATGAAGGAACAAATTGCACATTTATTAGTTTATGCTTGGTGGATCATTCCAATTTTAGCAATACTATTTTACAAATTTACTCTCCGAATGTTTTTCGGGATGGTGATTATACCAGAGGATAAAATTGGTCTAGTTACCAAAAAATTCGTACTTTTCGGGTCAAACAAAACACTTCCGGACGGTAAGATCATTGCTCTTAATGGGGAACCTGGATTTCAAGCAGACACATTAGCACCAGGTTTATATTGGGGTTACTGGGCTTGGCAATACACGATTGACCAGTCACCTCTAGTAGTTATCGGAAAGGGAAAAATTGGTTTAATTACAGCTAAGGACGGTGCTCAATTACCAACAGGTTCCATTCTTGCCAGACACGTCGATAGCGATAACTATCAATCAGCCAGAGATTTCTTAGCAAATGGTGGACAACGAGGTAAGCAAGTAGGGTATCTTAATAACGGTGTATATCGTATAAATAGGCATTTATTTGAAATCTATGATGCTGATATCACTTATATTGAAGATGGAATGGTTGGTGTAGTAACAGCATTAGATGGTACGCCACTTACTTTAGGCTCAATTGCAGGATCTGTTGTTGATGGACACAATAACTTCCAAGACTTTGATAAATTCTTAGAGAATGGCGGGCAA
>CALAYS010000103.1 GCA_937895515.1 uncultured bacterium | reverse complement strand
GAATGGATGTATGATGGAGATGTAGTTGAGGCGACTGTTGAAGGTATCGGAACAATAGTAAACACAATTAAAGAAATATAGATTTAGTGTTCAGTAAACAGTTTTAAGTGTTCAGTTTTTGAACAACTTTAAAACTTTTGGTTCTATATTGTTTATAATGGGTAAATATAAAAATATTATTTTTGTTTATGCAAAATTCAGTAGAAATATTTTCCATAGCATTAGGTTTAGTAGAGCCTTGGTATGTTAAAGAAGTTGTTTTTGACAAAGAACGCCTTCAATTAGATGTTTATTTAGGCTTTAAGAAAGGTCATTTGTTTTTAGCAGATGATACACAATATTATACTGCTTATGATACAGTTGAAAGACGATGGGAACATCTTAACTTTTTTCAGCATAAATGTTATCTACATGCTAAAGTTCCAAGAGTAATGCAGTCTGATGGGAAAATTAAAACCCAAGAAGTTCCATGGGCAAGAAAAGGAAGCGGTTTTACTCTATTGTTTGAAGCTTTTTCAATGTTGTTAATAGAAAACGAAATGCCTGTGAATAAAGTTGCTAAACTCCTACAAGTTTATCCTGCTAGAATTTGGAATGTCTTTGATTATTGGATTTCTATTGCTCATAAAGAAGATGTTATTGATTCTTTAACCAAAATAGGTTTTGATGAAACTTCGGTTAAAAAAGGACATAACTATATTACTCACATGGTTGATTTAGAGCAAAAACGAGTACTGTTTGCTTGTGAGGGAAAAGGAGCAGATTGTATTGAAAAGAGTGTTGATTATCTAAAAGAAAAAGAAGTAGAAATTGCAGAGATTAAGCAGGTTTGTATAGATATGTCACCAGCATTTATATCAGGTTGCAATACAAATTTACCAGAAGCGGAAATTACTTTTGATAAATTCCATGTAGTCAAAGAAGTAAACAAAGCAATGGACGAATTACGAAGATTAGAACGCAAAGGAAACGATTTATTAAAAGGGCATAAATACACCTTTCTTAAATCAAAATTAACCCCTGAAATCAAATCAGAAAAAGACTTTTTAATGGAATTATATCCTAAATTAGGTCAAGGCTACCAGTTACTCGAAATGTTTAAAGATTTTTGGGATATAAAACAAAAAGCAGAAGCAGAAACCTATTTAGCTTTTTGGTGTGATTATGCAGATGATTCTGGAATTTATCCATTCCAAAAAGCATCAAAAACAATAAAAGCACATTGGTCAGGAATTATAAACTACATCGAAAGTAGAATAAATAATGGTGTAATTGAAGGTATAAACTCAAAAATTCAGCTCGCTAAAAAAAGAGCTAGAGGTTATAGAAACACAACTAATTTTATCAACATGATTTACTTTACTTGCAGTAAACTAAAATTTAACTACCCACTATATTCAACATAGAGCCATAATAATATAATTTTACACAAACCTTATAACACATTTTATGAAAAAACTAGTTTATTTATTAGTATTATCAGTCGGTTTTTCTTTTGCACAAACTACTACAAAAGAAAAAGTAAAATTTTCGGCTAAAATTGAAAACAGAAATAGTGACACGTTAACTGTTTTTGGCCCAAATAAATTCAATATGAGTAACAAAATTTCGAGGCCAGGGTTGGCAATCTAGAAAATTGCATCTGGGTATATATTAAGGAAACACAGTTCAATCAGACTATTAAGAAATGCAACAAATTCAACAAAATACTCTGTTGGTTTCTGTTCTTTTTTATTCTGTTTGTATTCATCTTATTTCAGGTCTTTCTCATAATTTTTTCGGAATCTTTATAGCAGTCTTTTCGTTAAATTTAAATAGCATTTTCTATATTCTGGCATTGAGGTTTTCAAACAATTTCTATAAAATTCAAAGATTAAGTCCATTTATTGTGGCAATATTAGAATTGATGGTTTGCGAGTTGTAATCAAAAATTATAATGTCTGCAGAGCGGCCATGGGGTCGTTGGAAAGTAACAAATCAAGGAGAAAATTTGCATCAAGCTCAAATGTAG
>CALAYS010000102.1 GCA_937895515.1 uncultured bacterium | reverse complement strand
TTTAATTGAGTTTGAAATATTCTTTGAATCATTCATACAATAATGAAAGAATAAGTAATCACCAGACATGATATAAAATAATAATAAGAAATATAAGTTTGAAATCGGGAGCAAGTACAAAATATTTTGAATGGTCAACTTAGAACAAAATGTTGCAAAGTTGTTTGTTAAAAAAGGCAGTCCATATTCTCTTTAGGTCAGTTAGAGTTATATTAAATTTACAATATGTGTTATTAAGATTATAACAAAGTTTGTTATAATTTCAAGTATACAATATTAGTCACAAAATTAAGTACACAGTATATGTTACTAAGTTTATAACAGACCTCGTTATAAATTCAAGTATGTAATTTTGGTTACAAAATTAGGTATACTAACTTTGTTATAAGCTTTATGACAAAGTTAGCTATGGCCATATAATATATGTTAAAAATTAAGTACACAATATCTATTACAAAACCGAGTATGCAATATATGTTATGAAGTCTATCACAAAATTAGCTATAGCCGTGCAATATATGTTATAAAGCTAATTGTGCAATACTAATTTTCCAGAAGGAATTTCATACCAAGCATTAAAATCCTCTTCTTGTGAGATGTAATTCAGGAGGCCTTTATTTGACTGGAATAGTCGACAACCTTAGGTTGGTGAAGCCAAAAAGTTTTTCGACTAAAAATTAAAATACAGCCTAAATCAATTATTTTTGGAGCTTATTTTTTACCAAAACAAAGTTTTAAATGTTCAGCCTGGCTTAAATTAATTTAAATCTTGTTTAGGTTATTATTCAGAAGGCCCAACTTTGAGCTAAATAGTTAAAAAAATTTTAAAATATTGAGTTTAAAATGTTGGCTCAAGCCAATCTAAACCTTGAATTGAATTTCTTTTTTAAGAAAAAATATTACTTATGACCCTGTAAGCTCAGCGGAAGAGCGACTGCCTTCTAAGCAGTAGGTCAAGGGTTCGACTCCCTTCAGGGTTTTAAAAATAAATTTTTATTTTTAAACAAAGCCATGTGTGGGCAACATGTAAGATTATAATCTTATTTTCCAAATATCAACCATTTTCCCGATAAAAATCAGGGTATTTAAATTCAATAATAAGTCCAAACAACGGTCTTTTCGACCGAAATCGCCGCCCTTATGGCACTATCATTCGATTGCGATGTACGCTCTGCTTTTTGACACTGTTTTTGCACTCGCGGCTTCGGTCAACCGCAACAAGACCAAACGTTTCTTCGTTCATCTCTCAGGTCCTTTCTTTCGACTTACTTCGTTTCTTGGCACGTCGCTGTTGGGGTCGTTATTCTTTGGCTCATCGCAAGGATTTATTCCTTTGTTGTGGTCAGAGACAGACAGTCTTTTTCAGCAATCCTAAATGTTGTTTGCAAGAGGGCCATCCGAGTCCCCCAAATGAAGTTCTCAATTGTCGGCTGTTTCCTTTCTTTGCTGGTTGGGGCGTTGAAAAGTTTTTCCCCTCCGAGAGGCTATTCTCCCCAGCCGACTGCTGGTTAAGGTGTGGCCTTACTTGCGGTCCCTCCTGGATGATATCTTCGAGGGTGTTCGTCACCTCTTTCTTACTGGTGAGATCTTCTTCCCGTCAAGATAATCACGACTATGCTATCCGCGGTGCGATTGTGCCTGCTGGGGAGTAAGAATCCCACCCCCAAGAGCTAAAATCTGTGATGACAAATGCCCTGCTCGGTTTGCCCGAGAAAACCTCGGTGATATATTAAAAAACAATAATGTTTATTGATTCAATCTTCGATATTTATTTCTAATTTTTTACCAGAGTCAAAAATAACTGACAATTTTTTTGACATAATATCTTTTTCTGTCAAAAGATGAGAAGAAAGAAGGAAACTTATGAAATCTTGAACAACTGTTGTCTGTGAAAGTGGAGAATACAATTCTAATTTCAATGGAGAGAAAAAATTGTCAAATTCTTTTTGGTCAAAAACAATATATCCCTCGATAGTCGTATTTTCTCCTAATTGGAGCCGAGTATAATTTCCCCATTTTTCTTTTATCTTATCATGTTCTTGGGATCTTCCCAAACAAGGTGCAATTTTACCTTTTGAACTGTCAAGATAATGAGTTATTTGTCGCAAACAGGATACATCGGTATTTAATCTGATCCAATTCAGTGATTGAAATGTTTCTTCTGTGGCTTCAGACCATGAGAGTAAATCTTTAGAATCAATGAAGGTTTCGTCGAGACGACGTACCAAATTACTGTTAATAAATTTTTCAAAGCTTTCTCTATCTTCTTCTTTCTCAAAATCCCACCATTCCAATATGTCATTTTTGATAACTCCAAGAACGATACGAGATCTTTTTTTACATAACATCAAAATTTTAACAATAAAAATATTTTCGACAATTGCCACACGCTCTATGAGAACATAATCGGTTTGAACAATTTTTTGCGACATGATTAAATATATGCCATCTTTTTCTCTTTGAAAAAATTCGTATTTCTTTCAATATAAAATGGAATCACACAGGTTTCTTTGGGCACCATCTATTAAAGATGGTATGTTTCCCCAATATACGATTACAACAGACAACTATGAATGGGATCTCCCCGTAAGACACAAACCTGATGACATTTATGACATCTCTGAAGAAGGATATATCAAAGGTGTTTATTATGATATTGACCGCGTTTCTTCAAGAAATGCCAGGAAGAATGAATTGGGGCCTTACAAAAACAGTTTCTTACGAGAAATTATTACATCTCATTCTATGGGAAAGGCGAGTGGAACAAAACAAGAATTGGTTTCTACTATTTTGTCATTTCATGAGGCAAAATCAAGATAAAAAGGTTTTTAATAAAAACCTTTGATGGTCCTGACGGGAATCGAACCCGTCTGGAGGGCTTATAAGACCCTCGTCTTCAACCAAAAGCAGGACCTCGAATAGCTTATTCGAGGTGTCATTATTTTATGTTATTAGAAAAAATGGATTCAATTTTACAAAGCAATAATATATTCGCCCTCAACTTTTGATCCCTCGGGAGCTATTTGTTGTGCATCCAATACAATTCCTTCCTTTCTTAAGACAGGAAAATCTTTTAGGTGAAAAACGTCACCATATTTCAATGAAAAATCTAATCGAAGAGATCTATATGTTGGAAGAGAAAAATACTCCAACAAGAAAGGACCACACCATATTTGTATTGTTGGGGAAGCCTTGAAAAAAAGTGTATCGATATCTAAAGTCTCTTCTTTATATGGGGTCCATTGACAAAAACGAGGATTAAAAGAAAGAAATCTCATGCGTTTGGCCAGTTCAGTCTGACTAAATAGCTCTGTTAGATATTCGTTGGAAAAACCGTTGGAAGGTAAATTTTCTACCGAAATATAAATGGAAGTTTTATAAAAAGCTTGGCCAGATAAATTTACAATGTTGCCATGTTTATAATTTATTGGAAAAGAAAAAAATACAAGCATTTGTTCTTTTAGAAAATTAATTTAAAGTATGAGATCTTCTTTCGGAATACTAAAATACTCCTTTTCTTTCATAAAAGATAATAATGGAAAAAATAGGTAGTGGGTCTTATGGTAATGTTTATCATGACAAAGAGAATAATGAGGCAGTTAAAACTTGCTATTACAATAATCCAACCCCATGGATAGGGAATCTTCGAGAAATGGATATCCTTCAACGATGCAAGGGTCATCCTTATATTGTAAATTTAAACGGAATCTTTTTTGACAATGAACCAAAAAAGATAGGTAATCATTACAATGATAAACTTGTTCTCCGCCTCCGTTATTATCCATCAAACCTTCAAAATGTGCTTCATTCGCAAAAAGAAGGATTAGAAGTCGCCAAGGTTCGCGCTGTTATGGCCCAACTATTAACAGGTTTAGAATATCTTCATGCAAATAGAATCATTCATCGTGACCTCAAACCAGACAATATTTTGATGGACGACAACTTGGGTCTTGCTATATGCGATTTTGGAATGTCAGATATTGGTATGAAATATCAAAAAACTGAAAATAATGTAACGGCGCCTCTATATCGTGCTCCAGAAGTTTTTAAGGGATGCCGATATTCGACCGAAGTTGATATATGGGCTGCTGGAATGATGATGTTTAACATGATATCAGGAGAATATCCTTATGAATTTCCTTCAGAAAAAGAGAAAGTTTTACGAAAAAAGATTGAAGCACTTAGGAAATCGAGATGTTCAACAAAAGATAAAGAAGCAAAATCGGAACAAAAAATAGCAGAAGAAATAGATGCGCTGGAAAAGAAAATATGTGATGAAATTTTGGCAGCAATTGCTACCATCGATATCAAAAAAACCTTTACAGCCAGCAGCTATTCTTTTAGAAAGCTTCTTATTGGACTGCTGGATCCAAATCCATCAAAACGTTTAACGGCCCGCCAGGCTTTAGAGGATCCTTTTTTTAACTCGGTGCGTGATCTTTATATAAACCCTGCTAGAAAAGCCTTTCCTCCTGAGGGTCTAAAATTAAGAAAAATAAGATTGGAAAAAATAGATGAACGTCTTTGGATGAAAAAATATACAATGAACTTTGTTGCAACCAATAACAATTTATCAACAGAAATATTATATCCAATGGTCTTTCATGGCCTCGATCTTTTCCAAAAATATCTTGAATGGTGTCGTCAAGAAAGGATCTATTCTAAATCATCCGAAGGTCGTTATCTTAATGAAAACGAAACACATCTACATTTGTACACTTGTTTCTATATTGCTCATAAATATTATGCTGTCACTTGTATCCCCTATGATATAGAGGATTTTTTCCCGGAAGAACTTATCACAGACAATTGTCTTAAGAAAGCGGAGGAATTCGAGGAATTCTTAATAACATCAATTTTAGATTTTAAGATATTTGAATACACTCTTTATGAAATAACAGAAGAATTTATTAATAGTCCAAATGAAAGTGATTATTACAAAGTGTTAAAAGATTTTTTAAATCTCACTCTAAATAAAGAAAAAGAGATGGTTACAAATTATAGATCTTTATATAGAGAAGGGTTTTATAAAACGACTGTTAACAGAATCACGATTTAAACATTTTTTCAGCAATTCCAATTTATTTAAACAATGAATGGAACAGATATGAATTCTCTCGTTCATAAAATTACGTTTTATTTGAGAAAATTCTGTTTCTTTGTTTCGGAAGCATTGTCATTGTCATTGTCATTGTCATTGTCATTGTTCAACACCCATACAACTTCCACACGGACATAAAATAAAACTTAAACAAATACCACACCTTATGGGTGGAAACGGTCAGACATGATTTTTGAACATTTGGACTTTATATTTTTCCAAAATTAAGCTAA
>CALAYS010000101.1 GCA_937895515.1 uncultured bacterium | reverse complement strand
AAAAGTAATCAATTTTAAAGAAACGAATTTTATTGAGCAAGCAAATTTATTTGCATATTGCGTATAATAAAATTCTGCAAATGTTTGTTATAACTTTGAGACTCAAATTCAAGAAAACAGAAATTACTTAGACCCCAAAATTAGAAAAATTATTTTTAGGAGTAAGTGGAGATGTATTAAGGGGGCAAAGTTCCCTATAAAAATTACCCCTGATAGAGTCACAAAAATAACAAAAGTCGTTGACGATTAGATTAGAACTCAAATAACAAAAAAATGGATTTCATGATAGTGCGCAATACGCCATTCAATAAAAATTGAACGGCTGCGCTCTAAAAAAACGTTACACGAAAAAATAGTAAATAGTGGTGAAGATAATAAACAAGTTTAAGAAACAGTTCATTTAGTTTTTGCTAAATGCGCATTTCAGCAATGAAATAAATTCCATTGCTGCGCTCACTAATTATTACAGATTTAGGAAAGAATATCTGGTTAATTTAATTCCTTACTTTGAGCGGAGCATTGAGGGTTTTTTCTCAATGAGGATGTGCGCACTTTGTGAACTTCTATTTTCCTTGATTAGTCTTTTCAATTCTATTATTTTTAGAACGTTAGTGATGTCTTTCATCCATCATTACAAAATCAATCTATTAACCTTTTTGCTTTATGCTAGGGGTCTGCTGTTATAAGTGCTTCTAGCATGAAAGCAGCGGGTAGTTGTTACTTGTAATAACTGATGAAAGCTCCTAGCACCATTTTCAATAAAGCTAAGAGGTTAATATGAGTAATAATTACAATAATCTATGGAAATTGCACGAATTACCAAGTCATGATGCTAGATTATTCCTAGATATCATTGTTGCAAACGCTAAGTATCACAAAATACAAGCTATTCAGTATAGAGACGAGACTGTATTTGTAATATCGGAAGAACAGTATCAAAAACTAAAAAATAGCTAAATCACTAATTTCTTGTTTTAAATGCGTTTTTAGTAGAAAGAATCTGTTTAAGCTATAGGTAGATATTTTTAATGAATTATGCTACTAAAAACGCATTTATTTAAGAAATAGAGCTATAAAAATTATATACGTGTACTGTTTTCTTAAATTCATTTATAAAATATATAGATAATTCGTAATGTCAAAAGATAACTCTAGAGACATAAATAAACTTAAAAATTAAAATTCTTTTTGCTAACCACTTAAAAAATAATTTTGTGAGCGTAGCGAACTCAATAGCAAAAATTCCCAAAAATCAATTTTAATTTTTTATCATCAAAATTTCTCTAAAAAATTAAAAACAAAAAAAGAAGAAATTCATGTTGAGTTATCCACAGAAAATCGAAAATCTTTTTTCTTGTTTTTTATATACTTTCAGTATTTTAAGTATTTTAGACACCCCGCAATGCCATAGAAGAACAGGGGTTGTGGAAGCGAAAAACCAGAAATTTGGTGTGAAAAACCAGAAATTTGGTGTGAAAAACCAGAAATTTGGTGTGAAAAACCAGTATTTTTAAGATATGGTTTTTTCTTGAAAAACCAGTATTTTTAAGATATGGTTTTTTCTTGAAAAACCAGAAATTTGGTGTGAATTTATGAAACAAATAAGTGTACCTGTATCGATAAATCTAAAAAAAATGACTCCCAAGGGGAAAGCAAAGGATGCTTTTAAGAATTCTATTATAGCCATACAGCATAACAATTTGGTGGAAGCTAAGTACTCCATGACTTTGCAGCAAAAAAGAATAATGATCTGGTTAGTTTCTCAAATAAAACCTAACGATATTGATTTTAAAGAACACGTTTTAAGCATAAGGGAGTTAATAGAAATATGCCAATTATCAGGAGAATCATCCTATAAAGAAATTAGAAATATAACATTTTCATTAATAGAGAAGGGTATACGAATTATTGATATCACCGATCCTAGTAACAAGAGAGAGATACAGGTATCTTGGTTGTCTTCTGCTGATTATTACCAAGGGAAGGTTAAATTAAGTTTTAGTCCAAAATTAAAGCCTTATCTATTGCAGTTAAAAGAAAAGTTTACTGCTATTAACGTGATAGATTTAATGCAGTTTAAAAGCGTTCATGCAATACGTATATATGAACTCTTAAAACAGTATCAGGATATAGGAGAGAGAACGCTTGGTATAGAAGAGATCAAGGAATGTTGCGGAGTTAAGGATAAATTAAGAAAATATGATCACTTTGAAAAATATTTACTTCTTATTGCCCAACGAGAAATCAACGAGAAATCTGATATTCATTTCGAATTTGAGCGTATAAAACCCTCAAGAAAAATAGAAGGCATCAAATTTATCATAAGCAAAAATAAAGCTTATGAGTTGCGAAATAATCCCGTAAAAGAAACTCAGGAAGTAAAAAGAAAACCAGCGCTAATTGATACTTTAAAAGAATTTGGTTTAAGCCTGCGAGTTATTAATCAGATTTTAAAAGAAAATACAGAGCAAACTATCCAGAACGCTATTAACGCAGTTGATTTACAATTATCAAGAGGACAAGTTCGTAATGCTAAAGCAATGCTAATTACAGCAATAAAAGAACAATGGCACCCTGAAAAATATAAACAAAGGTGATTAATATCCAGTTAACTTTAATGCCTTACTTTGAGCGGAGCATAGGAGATTTTTTCTCCTATGGGTAAGTGCGCACTTGGCACAAATAGCTCAAGTGAACTATTTCTTAAACTTGTTTATTATCTTCACCACTATTTACTATTTTTTTGGCTAAACAACAGAATTAATTTTTCCTAATAGCAACACTCATATTACCCCTATAAATACAAATAAAATGCCTCTGACTGCACCTGATATTAACCCATTCGTGCAACATTCTTTAGAGCGCAGGTGTTGAATTTTATTCCAACACCGTATTGCGCACTATCATGAATTCCAGATTTTTTGTTAATTAGCTTCTCAGCTAATCGTTACTGTCCTTTGATATTTTTACGTCTCTATCAGGGACAATTTTATAGGGGACTTTGTCCCCCTTAATATACCACCACTTACACCTAAAAATAATTTTTCCAATTTCTTTTGTTTGCCTTCTAAAATTTAAAGTAGATATAATATATAAAACCAGTTAGACTGGTCTTATATATTATTATTAATGGATTACCTTAATGAAAACGTGGCAAATGCAAGAAGCAAAGGCTAAATTTAGTGAACTAATAAAAAACGTGGTTAATAAAGAACCTCAATTGATAAGCGTTAGGGGTAAACCAACAGTTGTGGTTATATCATTTGATAAGTATAAAAACTTAATGTCTAATAAAATCAGCTTTATAGAATTGATGAGGAACTCTCCTTTAGTAGGTGTAGAACTAGATATAGACAGAAAAATTGATAAAGAAAGAGAAATAAATTTGTAGATATGAGATATCTAATTGATACGAACGTAATTTGTGAAACGATAAAAACTACACCTAATGCAAAGGTCATAAATTGGTTCAATAATATTGATAATAATAGTTTATACATAAGCGTATTAACTATCGGTGAAATTCAAAAAGGATTAGAAAAAACAACTGATATTGATAGAAAAGAAAAAATTAGCACTTGGCTAGATCATGATCTTTTACCTTGGTTTGATAATCGTATTTTAGACATAAATAGACTAATTGCTATAAAATGGGGAGAGATATCAAGTAAATCAAAAACAAAGCCTGTTACAGACAGTTTGATAGCTGCTACCGCTTTACACCATAACCTAGTACTTGTGACCAGAAATATCCAAGATTTTGATTATTCTAACTTAGAAATTATAAATCCTTTCTTATGATAAAATTAATATCTTAAACTTTAAGTATATTATCTTGTCAAAAACTAAAGGTTAAATTGGCATTATTAAACTGATAATAAATAATTTGCTAGTTTAAATTCTTGATGATAAACAGAAAACTATAACAATTAATAGTAGTATTAGTTTGGGAATTTTTAATTATCGACGTACTGGTATAATTTCCTGGTTTAGAGCTGATAAAGGTTATGGATTCATTAAGCCTGATGATGACTCAAAAGATGTATTTCTACACCTTAAAGAGTTAAAAAAGATTGGTCTTGATGGTATAGACACAGGACAAACACTTTCTTTTGAGATAAGGAAGAAGAAAAACAAGCTAAGTGCAATTAATATCAAATTAGTATAGTGGAATTGGACTATAGACCATGCAAATTTAGTTTTCTTTAATTATTGAAAAGACTAATCAAAGAAATAAAAAGTTCACAAAGATTGAAACTTTTTTGAGTAGGACAACTCATAGAATTTTAAAAAGTAATCAATTTTAAAGAAACGAATTTTATTGAGCAAGCAAATTTATTTGC
>CALAYS010000100.1 GCA_937895515.1 uncultured bacterium | reverse complement strand
CCCAAACCCCAAACCCCAAACCCCAAACCCCAAACCCCAAACCCCTGGCCACTTTTATGCCACTAATAAGTGATTTCTGACTCTAAAAAATAAGTTACAAAAGATTCATTTAAATGTCTATTTTGCCTTGAAAGATTCAAGGAAATACATGCAATTAGTAGTTCATTCGGTACAAGGCGGCGGCGTGGCTCATTTTTCGCTTTTTGAGGTCTCTGATCAACCGTTGTTCGTTGAATCCGAAGTTCCTCAAAATTTCAAGTTTCAGGTTATCGATTGTGCTTTCTCGCCATAAATCGTCGTAATCGATGTCAACTTCGAGCATTTCAGCAACTTCTGCGATCGATGGTCGCGTGTCAACTTCTTTGTCAAGCATTCTCAAAATCACTCTTTTCAAATTGTCGCTCACGTCAATGTCTTTTGGAAACACTGGTTTGTCACTAAGAATGCTCTTCTGCAACTCATCAATTGTTCTGCCGATAAAGGGACCATGGCCCGTCAGCGCTATGAATGCAGTGACTCCAAGACTCCAAACATCAATTTTGAAACCTGAATAACCTTCTTCTTCAAGAGCTCTGGAGAAGAAACCGTGGAGTTATGCTTTGAAAACACCATCAGCAATATGCTTTCTCTTTCTATTTTTGTTTTGTGTGGTTGACATTATTTAATTAAAATATATAATTATTAGCTTAACTTAAAGTTAAAAACTTTAATATAGTATTTTAGTTAACCATAAACTCATGCGAGCAATATATTCTGTTTAAGGTAATATTGGTAGTGGTAAATCAACATTTTTAAATCTACTTAAAACACATGTAAAACAAATCCAAGTAATTCCTGAACCAGTTGCTTAATGGCAAAAAATATCAAATCGATATAAAACAGAGCCTTTATTTCCTAAATATCCACTTGCGCCTGTTTTTTTAATAATATAGTCAATATTTTTTATTTCCGAAAAGTATTTTCTTTTTATAAAGACAAACATCACCATCTAATATAATTACAAAATAACTTGCCAAACTTCCCTCAACATAAATTTCATCTCCTACTTCAAAATTTGAAGATGTTAGATTAAAAGCTTTGACTGTAAGCAGCCATAATTCTATATCCTTGTTCATTAAAGAGTTTGAGGCGTGTAAAAAAAGCTTCGAATCTCAAATTAATAACCAAGTTGATCAGAGTAATATTATCTTTCCAGTTTCAGAAAACATGAACAAATCACAGATCGTTGGACTTGGCCTGCTGCTGGGCCTGGCAGGCCTGAGCAAA
>CALAYS010000099.1 GCA_937895515.1 uncultured bacterium | reverse complement strand
TTTAGCTGGAATAGAGTTTAAATAGATAGATTATCGCAACAGCATAACAGTCAAGATGATTACATGAGTTGTTTAAGGTGATTGTTCGCACTTTATGGGTTTGAAGACTTGGACATAGATACTGATTTGGCAGAACTAAATGTGTCAGAATTAACTTTCGCAAAGCCCTGTGATTTAGCTTTTCTTTTGATATTCACAATCTTGTGCTTGCTCTTTCCGTGTTTCGCTTCCTATCCTATTTTTAGTACAACCGAACATTGCTTACATATGGAATAAGTTTCGCATTTCAGATAAACGGAGGTGGATGAAACGACTTTTTCTAACTTCGGACATGACATTTGGTGAATTTCCCAGCTAACAAAGACCTGCTAACACAGAGGACACTGCATTGATATCATCAATATTTAAGGTTATAAAAATCATTGACTACTAAAATTTAAAGCCCACTTCATTCAGGTAATTCGAGTCAAAACTGAGGTTTTCGTACTTGCGCCTTTGACGCAAATGAGACTGAATCGTTATTCTTCATTTTTATTATTTTTTCATAGAGATTGTATGTTGAACCATAATTGCTGATGTTGATAAGATTTTCTGTCCAATTAAATCGCCAAAGAAACTTGCAAATAAGATTATTTGCACATTTAGTTTATAAAAATCAAATTACTTTAATTTTTCGTGTTCCACAGAAAACTTCAATATGCACCATTAAAATACATGATCATTATCGGTTCTACAAGCAGTAAAATCTGGGACTAAGACAGACATTTAAGAGCACAATTCTACTTAAGATAATTTTATTCGCCTTCAGATTTGAACTTATCCACTCATATGTTTTAAAAGTTAATGATTACGACCAAGTACTTAAAAACAATTCATTAGCATCACAATGAACATTCTAAAGACATTTAAAAGTCAATTTATGAGAAGATTTTGATATCCCTTTCAATTATATTATTTTATTGTCTTTTTTGATTTTGAGCTTCCTTTATAATAAACAGAGTTTTTTATAAAACTCTGTTTAAAACTCTGTTTTGGAAAAAATAATTTGTGATCTCAGCAACTAGCAAACGTCTAGAATACATAAGCAAATATTTTTCTTTGCGCCTCCGGCGCAAAAATAAACATGGGAACTGTTTGACATAATTCAGAAAGCAAAGACTCTATGATCATGATGCCATCTTCATAAAACCATATTGAAGGTGGCGCAAAAGAGGCGCATAGCTATTGTTTTGCTTATAAAAATATATAGATTTTTTTCCTCTTCTTAAAAAGTAATTTTCATTCATATAATGTTCATACATCATCCATCAATAATCATGATGTTTACATAAAAAAATTAAGATGATTCCTTCAAAGCTATTGATGTTTTATGACTCTAAATATTATTTTAAAGCTATTAATATGTGTGAAGTATCACATTTTAGGTTTATCCATTTAAAATGTCAGGATTTATTAAAGTATATTCTGAAAAAATCGACTCTAAAGAAAACTAACAATTTCTCAACATTGCGTCTCAAAGCGCAAGAATTTAAAAAGTATTTACTATCATTTTATAATATTAAAATTTCAATAGATATTATCTTCTTTTTAGAAAATGACTTATAAGTTTATATTAATAATATTTTCAGGGTTTTTCATTAATCTAAAGAAGCCTTAGCTTTGCGCCAGTTATGCGCCACAAGCAAACAATATTATGTGTCTATATGTGATAATAGTTCGAGCAAATAATGCTTCCACAGAGTTTTAATTTTTTTGATTTTGCGCAAAGGAACATAGTCTTATAAGACTATGTATACGCTGGAGGGGTGATTCCCAAGATTTTCAATTAAATTATATATTACGACTCACTGGACCTTGAATAATCATAATATAGATTGATATCGAATTATGACATCATCTTCGGTCACTTGAAGACTTCATTCCCACGAAAATTATAAAGTTGAAAAATTAAAATGAGCTGATAGACAAATATAAACAATATAAAACATCATAATCTTCACCAATATACAATACATACCATTATTTAGCAATTCTGATATTTTTCACATTTTCTTTATTCTAATTTTTTGTATATCTTCTTGGAAAAAAATAAAAATGGAAATTTCGAGGAAGTGAAGGGAAAAAGATGATTGGTCAATATTTTATATTCTTATACATAATATCATATTATATCATTTGCATGTATTATTATTCAAAAAGCTCCACTTCTATAATTACAACATCATCATCCATCATCATAGAACTCCTATGAACAATATCCGCCAAATCTGGGGGTGAATAAAATAATGCGACACAATATGTAATCATTTTAGATGGGTCCGGGTCCTTGGTATAGAAAAGTGTAGAGTCGATAATGATCAGGTTTTTGGAGAGTACCAAATCGTCATTTTTTAGGTCCCTAAAAAAACTACAGAAAATGATTTTTAATGACTTATTTTCGCACAATTTTCTAGTTTTATATAAAGATTAATTAAAGGGACTTCAATAATTGGAAATGGGAATCTATGTCAAAAACCTGAAGAAAACGAAGTTTTTTAGAAAGAAAAAGCCAACCAGGTTCGAGTTGAAGAGTTTAAAGAAGGTATATTGTATGAGATGCAACGAAAAACGCGCGAAAAAGCATAAATGTCGAGAATAATAAAACTACTTTAATTTGCCAAGTTGCCCGACTATAATGCGCTAGGAGATGCCAAAAGATGTCAACAGCTTTTTCTCATAAATGTAAGCCCTTTATTATGAGTATGGAGCCATAAAAGTTCAGTTGACTAAGCCTCTACACAATAATAAGAGCACTAACATAAGCAAAATAATCAAACAGCAAACAAAAGAAGCCAATCAATACAAAATGATTTAAAATGGAAATGTTTTCCTGCACCACACTATTAAATCAACAGGTCATTTTTAGATTCCCTTGGTAACTAAAAATATTTCAGAAATGCAGTGCTGGGAAAGACTTTGTTTGGAGAATGTTCACGGTGGCAGCTTTGAGAGTAACGAAAATATGGTAAGACAATTCAATCTAAAAACGAAAATAAAAACAGCAACTCATGGCATCGTGGGAACACAAGGATCTAACTTTTGTCTCCATAGAGACATTCTTGGTTATGCCACCATCAACGTTTTAGTCAAAGGTGGAACCAAGATTTGGTATATTAATCCTCCATCAAAGCGTAAGTAGCTGTTTTAAGCTTCCTCCAAGATCATCCCAAGGCGAAAATGCCGCAGATTTTATACCCATAAAAACACAATGTTCAAACCTACAAGCAAAATATTTTATCGAATAGAACAGAGACAAAGTGATGTTGTGTTTTTATTCACGGACAACTACCATCAAGGTATCAATCTTGGAGCGAATGTCTGCTTTGTCTCTTCATTCGAAAGTTAAATGTGGGTAGAAAAATATAAAACTTTAGCAAATGCTTAAAAGAGTGAAGGTTGTATTTGTTTCAAGAAAAAATGAGTTGATTGTATAAGTAAATTTATTGAAAATATTTAATGTCTTTGAAGTCTTCATTGACTTCTGTTGAAATACTACTACTGAATGAGAAGAGTCATGATATGCCCATGTCTTTTGAATTTAAGATTCTGGAGTCTATAATTGAAAGGCATGGGCATATCATGACTCTTCTCATTCAGTAGTAGTATTTAATTAAGAGAACAATTAATTATAATGTTACAAAAAGTTCTTAATGAAGATGTCAATGGCAATCAAAATCCTAATAAGCCAAACTTCTTGAACCTAAATGGCTGGTAGACCTGACCAGCAGCTACAACAGAGTAATTTTCCAGATCGAACTTAGTCTTTGAGGCCAGGAACATCAGTTATTCAATTTGAGGCAGCTTATAGAAAAGGTCCCAATCCTACTTTGAGTTCCGAAAGTCTTTGGACCAGTTTGGCATCACTTTGTCCAACGTAAGGGTCTTCTTGGTAGCGTTAACCTAGAGTGCAATAATGCTTGGAAAAATAAAATGTTCATACAAAGGCTGTTTGGGGCTGACGTCATTTCTTTTCACTTCTGGCAATGTCACATGGATCAAGGGCAGGTCGAATGATTTTGTGTCACTATATTTTTCTTTAACTTCTTCTTCTTTGTTATCCCTATGTTTCAGTTAAAACTTACTTATTTTTCAGTTAAGAAATTTCCAATGCGGGGGATGGGGCTTTGGGCTCTGTCACATGCTTTTCTGGATGGAGTGCTGCCTTTTTGATGCTTTTTTTCTTCTTTATCATTTTAAATTTTTCCTCCAACATGTTGAAGAAGGACTCGTCCTCATCATGGGAAGGGCTAAACGAAGAGTCCTAAACTTGCAGGCTTTTCTTGCGCCTTTGTGTCCTGGCGCGTCTAGTTTTGGTACCTTTGCTCCTTGTACTTACGCTTGGTGGTTCTGTTTTTGAGATTTTTCTGGGACTATTGGAAGACGTTAATTTTTTCGCGTGAATGCCCTGGATGTGAGCCATGAAGGCTGAATGTGTGTCAAACTACATTTTGCAGTCGTGGCAAGTTGACCTCATTGTTTAGTAATAAAATGTTATTGTTAAAATCAGTTAATTTTTTCTGTTTAAATAGTTCCCTACGAATTAATTTTTAACAATAAAAATGTACAAAATCAGCGTTCAAGAGTACAGGAGGAACATTTATTGGGAATCAGCCTTCACTTTACTTCGTGTCCTTCTCTTTGGCTTCCTTTTGTGGTTCCTGCATGAATTCCTATTGACATATTGGAACCTTTTCAGTGCAAACTCAGCCAAAAGGGACATTAACAAATCCACCTTTGACACCCATTGCAAAAACGGCACTTCGCTGGTGAGTCATGAAAAGTGTGAGAAGCTACATATTGATTCTGAGTTTTCAGTACTCCCAATGATCTACAGCGTAATTGTTAATCTCATAGAAGGAATTTCCAAAGCATCAAATATTACTGCTGTGTTGACCACTTCAATAGGCTATCTTTTTGTGATTTTCTCGGTCAGATATGTTGTGGGCAAGTTATGGATAATCATGCAGCCGTCATGAATGATAGTCTATATTGATTATTTTTAAGATTCAATCCCAAAGGGTTAGCTAATATAAAGTTAATGTTTATCATTTCTTTCCTTTCCTCCGGTTTTCATTGAACTTGGCTCCTCCATCATCATCTAAGATTGTTAGCTTTGAATATAAGGGAAAATTAAGAAAGCAAAAAGAACAAAATCTGATTTATATGCTCTATCCCAGTCCTTTGCGTCGCTTAAAATAAAAAAATAATTTATTAGTCAAGGTTTGGCAAAAAAACTTGCCTTTTTTCTCATTATTATAAATGTTCCTTATTATAATTAAGAAAAAAATAAAGCCCGAAAATTGGGCTAAAGATCAAACCAAAGGGCATTCGGCCTTATAATTAACCAAGGAGGTAGATGGTAGCCAGGGCAACAATGATGTGTATATCTCTCTATCTTTTCTAATCTTTATTTGTTTTGAGGTAATCATTATGGTTCATCATTATCTTGATAAATCACAAATGCTAATATACCAAGCCCAAACAAAGGCAATAATCTTTAAATATATTTTACTTTCGTGTGACGTTGTTTAAGCAACAAGAATACGTATATTGATTGATAGGCTAGAAGATTTAAATTAACGGGCAAGGACAACAACTGTAAAAATGAAATTAAAAATAATTTGAGAAGAAATAAATACATTCCACTGTTTTTGATAGTCATTATTGTTATGTGATGTTGTTAAAATTGCAAGATCACTTATATTAATGAGTAACTTGGATATTTTGAATTTGCAAGCATTGATGAAAATTGCCAAGGAGAATGACGAATGTTTGCGAAGAAGTAACAATGTTCCATAATTGATCATAATTAGTCTTTGAATTAATATTGAAAAATATGTAATGATAAATTATTATTTATTTGGGTTTGGGTTTGGGTTAGGGTTGGTGGGGTTGGGGTTGGGGTTGGAGTTGGGGTTGGGGTTGGGGTTGGGGTTGGGG
>CALAYS010000098.1 GCA_937895515.1 uncultured bacterium | reverse complement strand
ATAATATTTAATCGAATTATAAATTTACAGTTGCCTGCTAAGACGGTACATTCGAAGAAACAATTTTCTTTGATATAATAATTATAGCTAATCCATACGCCATAAAATACTATTTTTTCATTTTAGTAAGTTCGATTACTTGCTGCATTAGGCTATTGTCGATGCTTGGATTCAATTACAAAAGAAATCAGCCATTATTTATTTGTGTTCGATTATTTTATTTGACTGGATCTCAACCCATTAAACATTCCCATTTTCATATTTGCAATCCAGAAGCAAGTCTCCATCAAATCCTGGGAAATCATATTTGTGAAGGTAACTGCACCTGCACTTCCAGGATTATCAGCTATTATCTATTGCTGAGATTTAAAGAGGTTTGCCTCCTTGTAATTGAATGTCCTAAACATACAAGCATTAGCAAAATTATGATGATCCAGATTTAGATTTGCGTAATTTCCTAAGCTAAACAATGCAGGTCTTTTACTTTATCTGTATTGTTTGAAAGACTTGAAATACATACCAACATAAACTTCAATGGAGTCATTTACCACATAGTGTATGCCAATTTCAGCTTTAGGGTTATTTGGAATAAATTTACCGATTTTATTTGGGAAATAGTAAGTTGTATATTTTTCTTGTGGGTCATCTCTCAGATCAAAAGTTAGAAACTCGAATCCATTATCATGCCTACCTTTGATCCAAAAAACCATGAAAAAATTATTGGTTTTCCTAATAATATTCGTATATCCACACCTCATTAGAATCAAAGATTCGAAACGGTTACGAATCAATAAAAGCCTAAAACTCTCATTATTATAACGTTCATTTTCTTGAATGAAAATAAATTCGGTTTCAGCGAAGATAAATATTTGACTTTGACCTGTTTCAGGTGATTTGAAAATAAAAGGATATTTACTTTTTAATCAGTCTCAAGGTTACAAACTATGATACATTTTTTTCAGGTTTATATAAATTCTTGCATTGATATAAGTTTCTCGAAAAATTATATTGTAAAGAATTAAATTAAGATATAAATGTATTACGAGCAAAAAATAACATAAAAAAAGATGAAAAAGAACGTTTTCTAGACTAGTGTATTAAAGGAGTTACAAAACAAGTTAGTAAAGATCATAAAATGTAAAAATATTCTAGAATATATAAAGAATAGGAAGAAACATGAGGAGATATAAACAAAAAAAAATATGTTAGACAATAAAGTTAAAAAGTAAAAAGACAGAAGAGGGAAAATAAACTTAAAAAGGTCAACTTATTCTCTCCGTACATCTCTAGAAGATCAACGGATACGCTCGAATAGGACAGAAAAGATCATAAAGTTGTAACTCATTCTGTCCGTACATCTCTAGAAGATCAACGGATACGCTCGAATAGGACAGAAAAGATCAT
>CALAYS010000097.1 GCA_937895515.1 uncultured bacterium | reverse complement strand
GATCTATATAAAGTGTGCATTTCGTAAGTTACAAAATGACAAAATGTCATTTTGAAATTTATGAAATGCACACTTTATATTAATATGAAGTGTGCATTTCATAAATTACAAAATGACTTTTGCTATTGTCAACTCTCCACTGGGGATCTTTTAAGAGACAATGTAAAAAATAAAACTCCAGCTGGAATTAAAGCTAAAGAAGCAATGGATAAAGGACAATTAGTATCTGATGGAATTGTTAATGAAATTCTTGTCAATGCAATGAAATCTCCTACTTGTGAAAGAGGAATTATATTTGATGGATATCCAAGAACGATAAAGCAAGCTAGAAAGCTGGATTCTCTTCTTGGTAAGCTTGGACTTGGTTTAAATCACGCAATATTTATGGATCTTCCTGAAGAGAAAGCAAAGGAAAGAATAAGAAATAGAGCTAAGAAGGAAGGTAGAAAGGACGATGCTAGTGATGAAGTTATAGATAAAAGATTCTCTGAATATAACGAGAAGACCTTTCCGCTTGTTGATTTTTATAAGAAAAGCAGAAAATTGATAAAAATTGATGCTGATCTAGGTATGGAAGGCGTTCTTAAAGCGATCGTAAAAAAACTCGGACTTAAAGAAGTTAAAGATAAAAAGGATGAAAAAATCTAGTGAGGATTTTGTAAAATCGATAAAAGAAAAGGTAACACAGCAGAAGAATATAGAAATAATCCAGAGAAATCTACTCCATGATTCTCTGGATTATTTTTCTTCGTTGTTATCCAAAGATGGTGAAATAGAGGTTAGAAATCAGAAAAAATTTGATTCAGGAGAATTGAATTGTTTTTTAGGACTCTATTGCGAGAATGATTCTATACCTGACCATATAAATTCAATATTAGATAGTAATGGATTAGAGTATAAATCTATAGATCTTGATGCTAAAAAAATGGTATATTGTGTTAATTTCGGTAGAAATATATTATCATCACCATATGATGATAATTTTATATTTCTGGAATTTAATTTTAAGGGTAAACATATATTTGAGTGTAAGATATCATCAAAAATTGGTCCTATAGATTACTCGTTATACGAGAATAAATATTTCAATATAAAGGTATGGGTATTTGACGACGGGGTTTTTAATAAATACGAGATACCTCTAATAAACATATCCAGAAATAAAAGAGGAATAACAAGAGAACTTGGTGAAAAATATAAAGCATCGATAATTTTTGATCTTGTTGGTGAGGTTGAATACATAAAAATTTCTAAAAAAAGAGGAGCAAAACCAGTAACTAAACTATAATATTTAAAAAGTTTTAAATGAGTATTAAGAATAAAAAGAAACAAAAAAAGGTTGCGGCTCCAATTAATGTTGCTAGACCAGTTCCCAATAACATTCAGGTGATAGATCTTTGCTTGGTTATGATCGTTAAGGACGAAGAGGACACAATGGAGAGATGTATCAGAGCTGTTGCTCCTTATATTAAATATTGGGTAATAGTAGATACTGGATCTACTGATAATACTATTAGTGTGATAAATAAAACAATGGAATCACTAGGTATTCCTGGTGAATTGCACGAGAGACCTTGGGTAAATTTCGAGGTTAATAGAACTGAAAGTTTAAATCTCGCTAAAGGAAAATGTGATTATAGATGGATTATAGATGCTGATGATACCTTTGTACCAGAAAATCCCAGTATTAATCCTTTTGCAGGATTAGATAAAGGTCCTGATTGTTACCAGATATTATATAAACTAAATAACCTTCAATACCACAGAGCACAGATTGTTAAATCTGACCAGAATTGGGTTTATAAAGGAGTATTACACGAATTCCTACATTTAGATGAGGAGAAGGAGCAAATTTTCCAAGCTCCTGTTCCAAATTCATTTGTTATAGCTGATATCTCCCCGCTAAAAAGGGCAGATTCTTTGGAGGAAAAATATTCAAATGATGCTAAAATTCTGGAGGAAGCACTATTGAAGGAGCCTGATAACGATAGATACATGTTCTACCTTGCCCAGAGTTATCGAGATTCAAACCAGCTTGAAAAATCGATAGAGGCCTACGGTAAAAGAATTGCAATGGGAGGATGGGAAGAAGAGGTTTATTATTCCATGTATATGATTGCTAAGATGAAGGAAAGATTGGGAGCACCTATATCTGAGGTTACAGAGCTTTATTCTAGAGCATGGGAATATAGGCCATCGAGACTTGAAGCTGTTTTCCATACAATGAGAAAATATAGAGAGCAGAAAAGACATCTAATCGCTTTTGCATATGGTGACGTGGCAATAAAAACAAGGGGTACTCGGGATATATTATTCATAGAAGCTGAGATATGGCAATGGAGATTATTGGATGAATATTCATTAGCAGCACATTATATAGGAAATCCTGAAATAGCTATGGAAAAAACTAATGCTATTCTGAATGCCCCATTCTTCAAGAGCTTGCCTAGCGATGAGCAGAATAGACTTCTTAAGAATATGGAGTTCTATAAGAAAGGTGCACAAGAAAAAGCAAAACAATCACAGCTGGCTAAAATGGAGGCTGATAGGAATAAAAGAAAGTAATATTTACTTGATATATAGAATAAAAATCTAACAAATGAAACATCTTTTAGAATTTGAATCCTATGAGGGTTTGGATGAATCTGGAGTGCCTGTCTATAATATAGACGATTT
>CALAYS010000096.1 GCA_937895515.1 uncultured bacterium | reverse complement strand
GTACGGCGGCACCAAGTACCGCATCGAACCCGGGAAGGAACTGTACGTTGATGTCGCGGCAGCCATCCTGTGGATGGGCGATCCCGACGTGCGGAACATCGACGCCAGGAACCGCAACCGTGCCGACGAGCTGACCCGTCTGTGCGTCAAGTACGGGTGCATCGGTTCCCCCCTCCAGCTCCGCGACCTCGGACCCCAACTGGAGTGGTACCTCCAGGACGGCACGCGCGTCACCACCATCGCCGAAGACCCGTTCGGCGAGAAGACGCTGGGAACCCAGCTCACCGAAAGCGGCGCGCCCAGCACCGACGCCGACAGCGGTTCGACCGCCCAGAAGCAGATCAGCAAGCTGGTCGACCTCCTCCGCGAGCAGGGCATCGACATCAGCACCGACGACCTGTACGAACCCGTCGAGATCACTGACGACGGCGAGATCGTCGGAAGCGACCCGGAACCCCCGCCCGCATCCGAGATGAAGGACAAGGGCACGCCGGTCAACCCGCAGACCACCCGAGCCGCGGCTGCCAAGGTGAAGGTTCCCGACCTCAACCCGCCCGACGGACCCCCGCAGCCACAGTAAGGGAGTACCCGCATGGATGGCGAGATGATTGCACTGCGTAACACCCTGATCCAGAAGACGGATGAACTGTCCGGGAAACTGGTCGACTACGCGGAAACCCAGATCGCCATTCTGGAGGAACGTGACGAAGTATGGTTCGGCATGGATCCTGCCGATTCCGTTGCAGAACGGGATCGGCAGGCCGACCATTCAGTGATCCATCATCAAAGAGACAGGTTGACCCTGGAGGGTGAGATAGCCGCATTGCGGGCCAACATCTCCGCTCTGGAATGGTCCCTCAAGATCGCACTACACAAACCGGAATAACCGGACCCCGGAAGAGGTAAACATGCCAGCAGGCGCAGGTGTCGAATCGTACATCGATCTGGTGGACTTCACCCCCGGCATATACGACTCGTATCACGGCATCACATCCGATGTTGCTACGGCTGGACCCAAAGATGGAGCAGCGCGGCGAGCCGGTACGTGGGGATGCTATGGACGCAAGAACGGTGGCCTGTATCCGCTGTTCAAGGTCACCCAGACCAAGCTCGACGACATAGCAGCAATCCAGACGGCAGGCTCGGTGGACAAGGGCACGAGCGTGTCCGACCACGACGCGATGGAAAAGGAACGCAAGCATTAAAGCTGGCAGAAACATTTAACCTATTACACATCTCCACCGGAGATTTATTTCGGTCGGAATTAAAAAATGAAACACCACTTGGCTTAGAAGCCAAAAAATATATGGACAAAGGCGAACTGGTTCCTGATGAAGTTACTATTGGAATGTTGTC
>CALAYS010000095.1 GCA_937895515.1 uncultured bacterium | reverse complement strand
CGTGTGCTCTTCCGATCTCTACTAATGCATAATCCGGTACTTCTTTTGTAACTACAGCTCCTGCTCCGATAAAAGCATACTGACCAATATTATGTCCACAAACAATTGTTGCATTAGCTCCTATAAATCCATAGTTTTTATAAGTAATTCCCCCAAAAGTTCCTGTATCATCTATTAAATTGATATCTCTACCCCAAAAAAATAAATTCCAAATATTCATAATATTTAATTAAATCAGTATTTTTTGTTAATAGCATTATATGCTTTTTAATTTTTTATCTATCTCTTTTCCGATTAGAGTATAAACATATAAATCCAAATGAGGATTCTTAACAGATCCAATCGGTGGATCTATAATATAAGCACCATAAGATCTAAAGACCTCATAGAAAGCTTTAACCTTACTTTCCTTTATCCTTTTATTGTTACCCCATCCCCATGATCCCTGAACCGCTATAAAATTAGCGCATGGATATGCTCTTCTTAAACTTGAAAAAAGTTTACATATATTAGAATTAATATTAAACGAATCGTTAGTTCCGATATTTATTATGACGTTAGATACATCAAAATCAGATTTTCTTATATCCAGAGAACGTATGAGCCAATCTATACCAATTCCTGACTTCCATATTGAAAGCTTTGCATTTTCTGTATATTTAGCTATCAGGGGTGTACAGGAATCACCAATTATCACATTCTTTTTTATACTATCACAGACATTTCCATGTATAATAAGAGGTATTAGCAAAAAGAATATGTATTTTTTCATCTCTTTATATATTATCGGTTAAAAATGAAATTATTTTTTCCTTTATTCCCGTTTGTTTAATTCCCTCGCTCATCTTGGGGGTTAATACAAAATTTTTAACGCCCCAATCTTTTCTCATTTGCATATCAAGGTCGTCGACAGCAACCCAATGTGTTATCTGTGGTTTATCCTTCAGGTATTGATTTATTTCAAAAGATCTTTCCTGCTCGTACATCAATTCCCTAATCCATCCAAAATTTTCAGGTTTATCACATCCAATGAAACTTCTAGTAACAGCTATTGGTCTTTTAGATATTCCCTGTGATTCGTAATAATCACCAAGTTCTTCCAATGTTGCATGTTTCTTCCAATCTGAGCTAACGACTATTTCAGCACCAGTCTCATCA
>CALAYS010000094.1 GCA_937895515.1 uncultured bacterium | reverse complement strand
GAGATAACGTGATGTGACTGGAGTTCAGACGTGTGCTCTTCCGATCTGCCGATGAATTTTTAAAACTATTGGCTATAAGAACTAAGGATTCCAGTCTATTTGAATCCATTACTTATATAACCAATTGGTATGGATTTGATAATCTCGAACATGATGAGAAAATCGATTTCGTCAGAAGAATAGAAACACCAGAATATTACAATCTGATCCCGAGGGTTAAAAGAATGATTAAAAGACTAAGAAATGGAAGAGGAAATAGGTCATAAGGTAAGAGCTAAAGTTGGTGAATTCCTATGCAAGAATGGATTTGAAGATAATGGAAGAGGATTCTTTAATGAGTATTGCCTAGTTTTAATAGAGGATGATCATTACTGTGTGGAAATGGATCAGGGACACATGTTTAGTAACGATCTAAATATTTATTGGCTGATAGGAGTATTGACATATAATGGTTTAATGGATAAAAATTATAAACAATGATGACACCATCACAAATAGAAAAAGAAAAATTAGAGTTTGCTATAGAGCATCTGAAACAACATATTGTACATCCAATGAAACCTGGATACAGGAGGCATGATGTGATTAATAAAATCAAAGAATTGGAAGAACAACTTGGGTCGATATTGATAACGGAGGAGAAAGAAATTATTATATTGATTAATACTGATACATCTTGCGAGATGGCGATGGTATCAATAGATGGTAAGTGTGTAATGTCAGGAAACTTTTGGGATTTCCACCCAGGGTGCCATGGAATAAATGAATATGGAGAATTTAGAGGCCATGATGATTTAGCAATAAAGATATTGTCAAAGCTAACAAAGGAGGGGAAAAAAGCCAGGATAGTTAAGAAAAGATATAAATTCGATTATTAATGAAAAATGGAATTAAAGCTTGTGTGCTTATAGGATATTGTTTAAAGGTATCAAGAAATTTTGGAATCCCTAATGAGCATAAAGACGTCTTCAATAGTATAAAACACGGGAATTACACAGAGTTCATAGAGAGGATCAATCTTAATAATCCATTCTCCTCGCCCATTGTTTCATATAATTGTGGGAATATTAATATTATAGACGGTTCGTCAAAAATAGAGAATATTAGAAATGAG
>CALAYS010000093.1 GCA_937895515.1 uncultured bacterium | reverse complement strand
CACCCAGTCGGCTGTAATGTTTCTGATTTTACTGAACAGCAGCGCAGCAGTGTAAAGGTAGTGTCCGCAATGGTTGTAGTCATGCAACACCAGCTTGCCCTGGTAATAGATGTCGAAATCCTTGTTTTCTTCATCTTCCTTTGTATCGCAGTAGAAGAATGGAATGTCTTTCAGACCGTCCCAATTAATATAAGTAGTTGGCTTCATAATATCTTTTTTGAATACGCTACATAACCTGTTATTTGCACACTTTCCATTATTCACAGAACATTTGATGAAACACTTCCTTCAGTCTTTTTATCTCACTGAAATTCAAATCTCCAATCTTTCTTTTCAGCCGGCTTTTGTCCACCGTGCGAATCTGATCCGTGGCTATCTCCCCATCACGCCCGGCTACAGAACACAGAACCCGGTAAGGATAGTTCCTTATGGTGGAGGTTATCGGAGCAATGACTACTATTGTAAGGTACATATTCAAATCTGAAGGAGTTACAACAACACATGGCCGTGTCTTTGCCATTTCACCCCCACGGGTAGGGTCTAACTCTACCCAATACACTCCATACTGTTCTACCATGTCCAATCCTCAAACTTTTCATCCTCAAACACATCAGGGATAAGCAACTCATCATCCCCATTCTCATGGGCACGTTTGGCAGCTTCCGCCCATCCCTGCCGTGGTTGTGCCTTTATCACAATATTGTTCCCGTCCAAAGAAATGCTCACAGCCGATTTCAAGGACAAACGCAACTGTTTCAATATCTCGGAAGGAAGTATTATCCCCTTGCTGTTTCCAATCTGAATAATATTCGTTACCATAATGTTATAACTTTATAATTGATTATCACGATACAAATATATGTAAAGTTATAACAATAACAAAAGGAAAAACAACTTTTTTCCATTTTCACCGAGAACCCTGTCAATGGCTGCACTCGTCGGGAGTGTTGGTGCACCCCCTTGCCGTGCAGCGCTCCCCGACCGATGATTTTTTATTGTGCCTTGTGTCCTTTTCCCTTTTGTCCGGCTTCTGTTCCCAAGCACATCCGGAACACATGGCAGAGCGCTTGCAAATCCCGTCCGGAAGGCTTACCTTTGCAAAAGGTTATAGCACACTATAACCCCTAAAGGGGTTGTGTGCGAGGGGTGTCCCCTCGACCCCGTGCGATGTGACGTTTCACGCCACATCTTCTAAACAGACATACACACCTAAAACCTAAAGATATGGCAAAGACATGTATCAGAGTGGAAGCCTGCAATATAGGCAGCTCGGAACGTCACAACTTAAGAAGCAAGGAGCTCGACTACATCCGTCCGGAACTCACACACCGCAACGAACAGTGGGTAGAATGTTCCATTGCCGAAGTACATCGGGACATAACGGAAAAATACAAGGAAGCCACCGGACAAGGATTACAGAAGAAAGCTACCCCAATCCGGGAAGGGGTAATAGTAATCAGCGAGGAAACCACAATCCAGCAGCTTCAAGACTTGGCCGAAAAACTGGAAGAACGCTTTGGAGTGCACGCCTTCCAAATCTACACCCATAAGGATGAAGGCGCAAACGTATGGGACGGAAAGGAAGAAGCATGGAAACCGAACTATCATGCGCACATGATCTTTGACTGGACGGACGGCCATACAGGAAAAACTGTAAAGCTGAACAGACACGACATGGCGGAGATGCAGACTATAACAGCAGAGTGTCTCAACATGGAACGTGGAGTTTCTTCAGACAAGAAACACTTGTCGGCCATGCAATACAAAAACAAAATGGAAACAGAGAAAGCTGAACAACTTCAAAAAGACATCGAGCAACTAAACAGGGCATACACTGCCGGAACCGAGAAAATCACCACAGTCCAAAAGGAACTTAGTACGGCACAAAAAGAGCTAAACAGCATGAAAACCGACATACACATCAACGAAGCCAAAGAAGCTGCCGCAAAAGCCGGAAAAACCGTATTTAATGCCGTTACAAGCGTCTTTAATGTAGGGGAAGTAAAACGACAAGCCAAAGAAATTGAAACCCTCAAAAAAGAAAATTATAACGAACGATAAGGATATAAACGACGATCATCAATATTTTGTATAGTGAATAAATTTTATTATAAAATAAAAGATTTTAGTCGTATTAGATAATATAAACCTCAATTTAGATTAGATTGTATTACCTTGTAAAAACTAAAGTATTTCCTTTACTCAAATTCGCATCAAAAGCATAACCTTCATAGTTAAAACCTTTTAAATCTTCAATAGTTTCAGCATTAGTATCCATAATATAACGCACCATTAAGCCTCTTGCCTTTTTTGCGAAGAAACTAATCATTTTTAATTTTCCATCTTTATAATCTTTGAATTCTGGAGTAATTACTGGAACTTTTAATGCTTTTGTATTGACCGAACTAAAATATTCGTTGCTTGCTAAATTTAAAAATAATTCGTCTTTATTAAGTTCTTTGTTTAAGGCATCTGTGATGGTTTTCTTCCAAAACTCATATAAATTTTTCTTCGTTCCAATGGCGATTGAAGTTCCCATTTCTAAACGATACGGTTGCATTAAATCTAAAGGTTTTAGAAGTCCGTACAAACCTGAAAGTATTCGCAATTTTTCTTGTAAAACAGCTACTTTTTCTGTCGGCAAAGAATACACATCTAATCCGGTATAAACATCACCATCAAAAGCATAAACTGCTGGACGTGCATTTTCAGGCGTAAAAGGAACACTCCATTCTTGATTGCGTTGCCAATTTAATTCGGCTAACTTTTCAGAAATATCCATAAGCTCCATTAATTGCTTCGGTTTTTTCTTTTTTAACGTTTTTTGAATGGTTTCCGATTTCGACAAAAAAGCAGGTTCTGTGTAATTTGAAATCGGTAACGGACTCTCGTAATTCAAAGATTTAGCTGGTGATATAACAATTTTCATAGTTTCTAATTTCTGTTTTTCAAAAATACGAAAATATACAAAAGTTGGTTTATGAGTTTTATAAGATTTAATTATAGTGCCATAAAAAAACCTCCAACTATCTTTTAATTTGGAGGCTCTAATTTTTAAATATTTTCTTTTATTCTTCTGTAAATGTTTGCGCTTTTGAATAAACCCTCCATTTATCAATACATTCTTGTAAATCTTGTGGAATTGGAGAATCAAAACGTAAAAATTCCTTTGTGATGGGATGTTCAAATCCTAATGTTTTGGCATGAAGTGCTTGTCTAGGTAACACTTTGAAACAATTCTCAACAAACTGCTTGTATTTAGTAAACGTCGTTCCTTTCAAGATGGAATCACCTCCATATCGTTCGTCATTAAAAAGCGTATGACCAATATGCTTCATATGAACACGAATCTGATGCGTTCTTCCCGTTTCTAATTGGCATGAAACTAAAGTAACATATCCAAATCGTTCTAAAACTTTATAATGCGTTACTGCTGGCTTACCTTTTTCTTCATCTGAATGAACAGCCATTTGCATGCGATTCGTGTCATGACGACCAATGTTACCTTCCACGGTTCCTTCTTCTTCTTCAATATTTCCCCAAACTAATGCAACATATTCTCTTTCCGAAGTTTTTTCAGCAAATTGTTTAGTCAAATATGCCATAGCAAAATCCGTTTTCGCAACCACTAATAATCCTGAAGTGTCCTTATCAATTCGATGCACTAAACCTGGTCGTTCCGAACTGTTCATGGGTAAATTCTCAAAATGATAGGCTAACGCATTCACCAAAGTTCCTGAATAATTTCCGTGACCTGGATGTACTACCATTCCGGCTGGTTTGTTAATCACCAACAATTGGTCGTCTTCATACACAATATCCAACGGAATATTTTCGGGTGTTAGTAATTGCTCGTAAGTTGGATGCGCTAAAACTAAACGTACAACATCACCAGCTTTTACTTTGTAATTCGATTTTACAGGAACATCATTCACTAAAATCGAACCTTTTTCAGCCGCTTGTTGAATTTTATTTCGGGTGGTATTTTCAATCATGTTCATCAAAAATTTATCCACACGCAAAGCCGATTGACCTTTACTTGCTTCAAAACGATGATGTTCGTATAACTCGTCTTCGAGTTCGGTTCCTACATTATAATCCGCCATCTCCTTCTTTAAATTCTGCTGGTTGTACTTCTTCTGTTGGTGGTAATGTATCAGCTGGTTCTTCAGAACTAAAAGTCTCTTCGTTAAACACTTCTTTTCCATCGCCTAAAACAAAATCTAATGTCGAATTTTTCTTTACCTTATCTCCTGCTCTCAATCGTCTACCATCTTGAAAAATTTGCAATACAATATCTTTTGCAATGTGAGGTTTATAAGTAATTTTCCCCTCTTTTAAAGTTAATGATTTTATGGTTGCAGAAATTTGTCGAAACGTTTTATCCTTAAATTCTGGAATAGTAATTTCTGTAAATTCACCAGCATTTAATTTCACATAGACTTTACGACCATCTTTTACCAAACTTCCTGCTTTTGGATCTTGCTCTAAAATCGTAAAAGGAGGAAAATCAGCATTAAATTCAACTGTATCTAACAAAAAAACCTCTAAATCTAATTCGTTTAGTTTTTCTTCAGCTACTTCTAGTTTCATTTTAGATAACTTAACAGATCCAGGCATCATAGAGGTCCGCCCTCTCCGGCAGCGCGGCGCCGACGGTAAGTATGCCGTCGTAGACCGGTGGGCGAAGCACACACAGCTCGCAGACATGGTCAAGCTCTTTGAAGACCTAAATCCGTTAGGCTTCATAGTGAGCGAGGCGTACGGGAACCCGCAGCTGTGTATTCGTTTCGACGGCCTCGCCGTCAACGATGCTATGCAGCGGGCGAAGCGCAACGAGCTCAGCGCGACGTACAAGACGGCGCCATCGACGTCCATCGGCTTCTTGGAGGTCACGGCGCCGGACGAGCACATGCCGGTGGTGCACCGCGTTGCTGCTGCTGCAAAGCGCAAAATCGCGGAGAAGTTCGGCGAGCATCGCTGGGGACTGGTGCATAACGTGCGGGGGTTCAAGACCACCGTCATGTTTGCACGCAAGCTCACGCAGGAAGACACTTTCGCGTACGTCGATCGCGAGTGTCGGGTGCGGTTCTACCTGCAAGCGGATGAGTCGACCCGGAAGGAGGCTGACAAGATCAACGAGGATCTGCTTCAGCAGATGGTTGTTGCAGCAACCGAACGTCTGATGGAGCGACCTCCGAGGGGGCCAGTCAAGCGCGGGCGAGGCGACACGGGCGAAGATCAACCGCGCAGCGACAGCGGAGATGCTGCGATGGGAGCAGCTGGTGCAGCAGCGAGGTCGTGTCCGGGATGAACCAGGGGGGTGCCGCGAGCCGGCGCAGGTCGGCGCCGGTGAGCCTGCCGCCCAGGCGCTGGACGGCGGCCAGCACGTCCTTGGCGTGCAGCACGCCGGTGACGGTGTCCGGGTCGCCGCGCCAGATCGGGTAGCG
>CALAYS010000092.1 GCA_937895515.1 uncultured bacterium | reverse complement strand
TGAACATGCCATTGTAGTTGAAGCTGCATCGCCATAAGTGTCGCCATCAGCATCTATGTAAAGCGTAAAAACGGGTAGTCCCTCATCAATTTCAATGTTACAGTTGTCATCGATTGAGTTACAAATCTCTAAATTAAGTGGGTTAATTAATAAGTCAAAATCATTACAATCAAAGGAATTTAAAACATATCCAACAATAAAATTACAAGAAACGGTATCTTGTGACATGGTTCCAAAACCATCATCATCAAAGTCTAGAAAATAAGTTTGGAATATAGCGTCTTCATCTATTAAACCATTACAATTATCATCAATTGTATTGCATACTTCAAGCTCAGCGAGTGAAATTAAATTATTTGAGTCATCACAATCAGTATTGTCTAACACATATCCAAGGGTATCGATACAGGAATAAATATAATTACTTGCATCGCCAAATGTATCTCCGTCAAAATCACGGAAATATTGAATGGTTCCACAAGATAAACTAACCTCTATTGTCCAAGCATCTTTTGGAAAGTATGGACCAAAATCATCATGATAACCTATTACATCACCATCTGATGAAAATGTCGTACCTGTAAGAATAAAACTTCCGGAGATTGATTGGGTAAAATCATAACATTTATCTGTGCCACTTCCTCCAAAACAATCCTGCTGGTTAATTACACCTAATGAATCGATCGAAATAAACCAATAATCTGGATATGATGCATCGCCAACATACCCAGTTACATCACCATCCTCTGAATCTGTAGTACCTGCAAAGTAGAATGTATTATCATCTTTTAACAGGCTAGAATACCATTGATCTACTCTTGATCCACCATAACATTTTGTTGAAAGAATGGCTCCTTCATTATCTATAATTATTGTCCAAGCATCACTTGACCCATGAGAACCTATTACATCCCCATCGTCGGAATATGTATATCCAGCTATTAAATATTTATTTGGTGTTAATTTGATCACAGTTTGAGCAATATCAGTACTGGAACCGCCAATAGTTTTTGTCCATAACGTTTCACCTGAATCTGAAATTTTCAATATAAAATAATTCTCTTGAGTTGGTAGCACCTCAGATGTGCCAACTACTAAATAATTCGAGTCGCTTGTAATAATTATATCGTTACCATAATCATTATAGATGTTACCCAAACTTTTTACCCAAAGCACCTCTCCAAAACTATTTAGTCTTACAACTATTAAATCAGTGTTTCCAGTAGCTCCGATGTGGTCGGAGAACAAACCATCATTTGAATTACTATGTCCAGTAAATATGTATCCGCCGTCAAGGGTTTGAATTATTGAATTTGCTCGCTCAGAATTTACTCCCCCTATTATTGATTCCCATAGTATTTCACCAACACTATTTATTTTAAATATAAAACAGTCCTCACCGCCAAAATTTGTCTCAATATCGCCATCATTTGACATTGTATAACCACAAACAATAAATGAACTATCATTAGTAGGGTAAATTGACATTGCTACATCCTGCAAAGACCCACCAATTGTCCTTTGCCAATTAATAAGTCCTTCATTAGAAACATTAACCAACCATATATCTTGTTGCTCGTACCAATTTAAAACATCACCATCGGTTGACCAATGAAACCCTGCGATTATTACACTTGTATCAAACGATGAACATATAGCATTAGCTTCATCATCAAATGTTCCTCCAAAACTCCTTGACCAGTCAATAGAATAATCTTGGGATTTTAATTGTTTGAGACTTAGAAACATTATAATACAGAGTAAAAAAGTTTTCATAAGTGTATTTTTAACGCAGAACCTCCTATTTGCTTGATAACCAATTAATTACAAAATTTTACAAATCCTCAATTTTTATTATATTTGTTAAAAATACTACTATGAAACTAAAATTTCAACTATTCCTGCAAAAAAAGTCTAAATTTTACTTTGCAATTGCTTTTTTCCTTTCATCACTAATTCTATTAAATGCAAATGTCACTTCTAGTTCTTTTAATGAAAAAACACATCTCAATAATTTCGGTTTTGAACTAAATGATGATTCTACTACTATAAACTTTGGCGATACTATTGCAGTTATACAGGATGGTGGTGATACTGTGATTATTTTAAACGACTATGTGGATTCTATGAATAGTAATCGTTTAATTAGCACTTCAGATATAATTATAGCTTTGACTAACAATCAATCGACAATTCAGAAGGGTACTTACGGATTAAATATTGCAGATATTTTTTTACCAGGTCATGCCCCTAGTATCGATAATGCCTCATATGCAACAGGTGAAAACCCTTGGGATTATTTAGCCAGCTTAGCACCTAATGTTCTTAGATATCCTGGGGGCTCATCAAGCAAGTTTAGACACCCTTTTGGCTCGATGAACCCAGACAACGGTACGCCATTTGAGAATAAAAAAAACGGTGGTAATGGTATCCTATTAGAAGAAATAATAACCTTTTATGATAAAACTGATGGGACCATGGAATCGCCAACACCTCTATCAGTTTATACTGACATGACTGACGCTAGTGGATATTCTGGGGCATGGATGCTATCTGATCAAGTCAGTAATTTTACCGACTTTTTTAATGAATGGCTTAACCAAATACATTTTGATCCTGCTCTTCCAGAGTATGCTGAACTGTACGATCAACCATTGTATATTAATGATTTGATTGATTTAGTTGAATATATCGAATCTGAAAATCCTGGTTTAACAGTATCTGTTTTGTGGGTAGTAAATATGCTATCAGAGCCGGTTTACGATGTAATTAAAACTGTCGAGTATTTAGAGAGTTCCACCTTAAATAATGAATACGATGTAAATGTTTATGGAGTTGAATTAGGCAATGAGTGTTATTTTGACGTATTTGAAGAACTGATTGGTTTTGGTTGTTATGAAGGGTACTCAAATTTTGAACACTATTGGGCTTATGTAAATGGTGTTGAAGATTATAATTCTTACTTTGGTGTTACAGAGGATTTTGAATTAGATGATGTATTAGGGCCGACCAATATGACCGGCTTTGGAACTGGTGAAATATACCAAAAACACGATTACATCGGCGCTCTAAGAGATGCTGATATAAAAGTTGGCATACCTGCTGAAAATCCTGATGTGGTTGGTACCGCTTTTATAATAGCACCTGATGAGGATTTACAAGTAGACATTTTAGGTGGGTCGGAATGTGATTCATGAAACGAAGATTTATAT
>CALAYS010000091.1 GCA_937895515.1 uncultured bacterium | reverse complement strand
AAAGTTTTTCGATTAATTTACTCAAATATAGGCCTTCTGAATAATAGGTCAGACAAGGTTGGCCCAAATTGGATTAACCATTGTTTTAAATATTTTGGGACAAATAACTCTCCAAAAATAATGGATTTAAGCTATATTTTAATTTTAATCGAAAAACTTTTTCGACTATTTTGCTCAAATATAGGGCTTCTGAATAATAATTTAGGAAGACATTAACCTATAAGTATGAATTTTAAAAACACCCACTTGGGGAGTAGAGGGGATTAGCCGATCCCCTCACTTTACAATGAATAAAGGCGTTGTGTTAAATTTATTTTCCAAAATATGATGTATTAAAAAATTAAAAATTTTTTTTTAATTTTTACGGTTCAAGGAGACGAAGAACAAGAAGTTCATACAAAAGCAAGGCATCTGTCAGCGATGTATGAGCATGAAGGTGGCTTTGGTATTCAAGAGGGAAAGGTGCTAGATTAGTATAAAGCTCCCCAAGTTTTGGACCAAAATTACCACCAGTAAATGATCCTTTATTTTCAGCCTCTCGACGAGCTGACGAACAAAGATTAAGACGATTTATTGAAGGATATTGACACCAATCAACATCTTGACTTGCAATATAATATGCAAGTGTTGGTGGGTTAGAAGAATTTGTACTTCTATCATGAAGAAGTCTAAAACTTGAGTTTACGGTCTTAATTGTTGAATTATACATATCAGCTTTCGTTTCGGGCAGCCATTGCAAAGCAAAAACTAATCCGTCAAAAGTAGCCGGTAACAATAAATCAATTACAGTTCTATATGGATCACTAATATTAACAATAGAGATATCAAAAATACTTCCTTCGTAAAATTCAGTGTCAACCGTATAAATATTATCAGGCAAATGTGACGATAATCTTTTCAGATACTCTGGTGGAGTTCTAGGATCATCACGAGCCATGGTTAAACGTTTTTGAACCAAAGAGACATGATGTGCTAACTGAAAATAGTTTCTGATAATATGTTGCCACCGAGATACATGTTGATTGGAAGTGACTTCATACAAAATACCTTTTTTTAAATCGAAAGTATAAGCGGCAACTGGATTTTTTCCTTCAGCATATAATAAAACATAGTATATCCATGCCTGTAGCAAAGTTGAGTATTCTTTTGCTAAAGATCCATTTTTAAATTCTATAATGTTACGGTCAGAATCAACATAATCTATTCGCCCGTGTAAAAATGAAAATCCTGGATCTGTAGTCGATACTTCAACTTCCCCTTTTCCAAAAGTTTCAAGTGCTATCTTACTTTTGACGAGAAAAGAGACACTTTTTTCAAAAAAAGATGTGAAATCTGCTTCTTTATGGTTATGTGGCAATCCATCATCCATCAAATAACGATAATAAAAATTACAAATATTCCCATACAACCTATTGTATGCACAGGTGTATGGCGAACTTCGTTTGCCATGAAGTTCAAATGTGTCCAAAATATTATATGTTTCTTCCAACAAGATCTTATCTGTGGGACTAATTTCATGTGATAAAACTTTTCTACCAGATGAGACCTCCCTTCCATCCACAATTTTACCTTCCATCTGGGCTCTAATAGACACCATTGGTGATAAAACTACATAGTTACCATCAATAAGATCTTTGAAAAATCGATTAAAGATAATTCGAAGAGACGTGAGCTGTGCTTGGAAATCAAAAGCAACAATAAAACCCCAAACAGGAAGAAATTCTTTTTGCTTGAAGTGGTCAGGCATTTCATATATTTCCCAATCCTTGAGAGAACACGGTTCTCCAAGGATTGGGAAATATCGATTAGCTTCTAAAAAACGAAAGAAGTTGTGATCTTCAAGAAGAGAAGTTACGGTTTGATGGCGCATCGTCTCCTCGTTGTTTTCAATTAAAGTTATTGGAAGATCAGAAGTATTTTTTTCTGAAAGAGGATCAATCATTTCATTTGGCACTCCCCTTGGAAGAACAAACGGGCTTTCTCTTTTTTGTGGTGCAATATAATAAATGGCTTTTCTTGCTCTAGAGTGGGCAACAAAAATTAGACTTTCTGCTTCCTCATATGGAATCATAGAAAAATTATATGGATACCCATCCATTCCATAAATAAAAACATAATCAAACTCTCTTCCTTTGGAGGAGTGAATTGTCAAGAATGGAAAGGCATCAGGTATGAAGGCACCCTCGTTCTTAAAATAAAGAGGAAAGTTGTGGTAGCGAAATAGTTTTGCAATGCTCTTTCCCATATTTGATGTATTATTCTCAGCTATAATAGATGGCCCAAGAATAGCAACCGAATTGGCTTGCTGCGCAGTGCTATTGCTACCATTATTTTGTATAAGATTATTCAAGAATTCTTTCTCCATTAGGTGTTCAAGAGAAACAATTTTGATTGGGGGAAAATTGTCTCTTACAACTTTTGATTCTAAAGAAACATGAAGATTTTCACGACGAGCTGAAAGACTATTTACAAGATCTGTCATTGCATTGTTTTCGTATCTATATGTCTCAGTAAGAGAGACGTAGAAAACGGGCTCAAAAGCTTCAGAATCACACTGATTCGATCTATAGTCAAACGTTTTATCCCACAATGATGAATACCATTTTCCACAATTAGATCTAATTCTTTGACGAGGATCTCCAAAAAGAGAAAGGGTCTTAATACCCAAAGTTTCACAAAACTTCAGAATAAGATATCCACGAATCTCATCTATATCTTGACATTCATCGACTACAACATGATTATAAAACAAACGACGTTGCCGATGCAAAAATTTAAAAGGATCTATATTTCTGGCAGCTGTTTTAATACTTTGATCAAACTGGTTATCACTACTGCTTCCCAATATTCTGGCTGCCAATGAATCAACCGTGATGATGTTTATTAATGTGTCTGCATTATATTTTTTAAGTCCAACAATTTTCCTTGCTAAAGGGTATTCAAAAAAACGTTGATAGTTTTCTCGAATAGAATCGTTTGTATATGAGATAAGCAAAACTCCTTCCTCGCGAAGCGAATATGCCAAGCGATTTGCAGCGGTAGTTTTTCCAGTACCAGGACCAGCGTTTACAATTTGTAAAAGGGTTTTATGGCGCTTTGAGCTACCAATATTTTCAATGATTTTTTCTTGTGCTTGATTAAGAGGAACAATGTAACGTGGAACATCATCGCTTGCAACGAAAGCGGTTTCTTTTGAAAACCACCACAACAGAGTTTGACGATAGCCATCGTTGTCCAAAAATAACGTTGAGGCAAAGGGAAAAGTTTTTCTATACTTAATTTGAAGATACGATCTTAAATCTTCGGTAGAAAAATCTTCTAGTGCTGGAGCGAGTATATCAGAGCTCTTCCATGATTCGATTAATATGTCTTCATCTTTTGCTGGCGATGAGTCATCGATTTCTTTTTGAAGATCTCTTTTTGAAAGATTTACAATTTTTCTTCCCTTTCTTTTCCACAAAAGCAATGCCAATTCAAATTTAGAAAGAGACATATTATAAAAGTGTTTGATCTATTTCGACAAATAGATCAAATAATTCATTTCTAATATATCGGTAAAAATTAAAAAAAAATATTTTTTTTACAAAGCCATTTTAAAAAAGGTGTTCACAATAAAATCCAGGTTGGATTTTTCCTTGAAAAAAGGTTTTTTGTGGGAGCAGTGTCGCGGGAGGGTATTATTTTAACATATTGCAAAAGCTTTTGTTTATAGTACTCGCGGGCTTTTGATAAATTTCAAAAGGACACTTTAAAAACAAAGGAACTGTTTTCCTCTTCGAAGGTTTTTTATGGGTGTGGTGTCAAGGGAAAAAGTTTGTTTATCCGAACGGAGACATGGGTTTGTGCGCTGGCGAAGCCAAGTGAGCGTGTGTCCAGTTTGCGGGTTTAGAGACTTTGTGGGCTTTTGATAGATCGCAAGATCATTAAAAGGGCACCAAAAAAACAAAGGTATTGTTTTCCTCTCTTGGGGTTTTTTGGGTGCGGTGCTGAGGGAAAAGACTGTTTTTTCGAACAGAAAATACAAGAGCCTGTAAGCTTTAATTATGGGCTCGCGTGTTTGGTTTGGAGAAACAAGCTTTGTGGGCTTTCGGTCGATCGCAAGATCGTTGAAAGGGCACCATAAAAACAAAGGAATTGTTTTCCTCTTCGGAGGTTTTTTGGGTGTGATGTCAAGGGAAAAGGCTTATTTCCTCTAATAAGATACATGCGATAAGAGCAGATGCTCTGATCATAAATTTATGTGTTTTGTTTGAGGGAAGAAACTTTATGGGCTTTCAGTTGATCGAAAGATCGTTGGAAGGGCATCAAAAAACGGGTTCATCTTTTGAGGTTTTAATGGGCAAGGTATTGGGGAAGAGTTTAATAGACTTTTAAACAAATACCAAATAATAGGTTGTATTTAGCGGTGTTCAACGTATAGGCGTGGCTTCTTCGGATGGAAGAGAGGTTTGACATGGTGCGGGATGCATGGCTTGGTATAAACCTGTTCGAAAAAATTTTTTCGAATCCTTTTTATTAAAATAATAACTGAGAAATGGAAGATTACATTCCTGTTTATCCTTCAATGGATGATCCCAACATTCAGCGAATAATCACGTCAAAAAAAGAATTCAATGACTTAGTTCCATTAGACGACGAGAAAATAGATACAAAGAGAACACTTCTTCGTCATCAAAATCTTTTTGTGAGGCTTATGGCAATGAGTGATCGGATAGTAAACATTCATGAACCTGGAACTGGTAAAACATGCGCTTTTATTGGTGCTGCAGAACATTTCAAAGGTGTTGGGTCTTTTCAGCGCACCATTATTGTTGAATTATCAAAAACTCTAATTAATGAAGTGAACGGGCAAATTTTAAATAAATGTACACCGGTCGGAGAATATAGTGCAGATGCTTCTTTGGAAACAGGTGAAATATCAGAAAAAGCACGTCGCCGAAGAGCAAACCAAAGTTTAAGCAGTTGGTATATTCCAGAAACTTATAAAGCATTTGCGTCTAAATTAGAAGGAATGGATGATGACCAAATTGCGGCCAAATATCAAAGGCATATAATTATTTTTGATGAGATTCATAATATCCTCAAACCAGATGCTACAAAAATGTATCAACAATATATGCGATTGTGTCATCTAGCGCCAAAAATAAAAATATGTGCCATCACAGCAACTCCCATGACAAACGGAATAGAAGAAGCCTTTAATTTGTTTAATCTTTTGCTGCCCATGGACAGACAAATACCTTTAAATATTGAACCTCGACTCTCAGCCCTCGAACCATATTTCAGAGGCAAAATATCATTTATCAAAGCGAAATTAAGTAACGCACGTGTTAATTACATGGGAACTCCATTTATTTTCGAAAATAATGTTAAAGTTTTAGGTCTTTTCGATCCGGCAGAAGATCATTACGAAAAAATAAAAACTCGTGTTCCAATGTATCTGAGCAAAATGGGGGATCTTCAGCTTTCACAGTACGAAATGATAGATTCAACGGCTGATTATTTTAATTCAACCTCCAAAAATGTAGGTGTATCGGTTTTTCCTATTATTCGTGGTCATGTGACTACATCGGCTGATTATATTGAGGAAATTGGTGCGAAGCTAAAGTGGAAAAATTACCCAGGTTTTATTAGTTGGGAAGAGCGAGGCCAATACATTTTCTTTCATGAATGGATTCAGAATGGGGGCGACCTCTCCAATTTAGGAAGAATATCAGGAAAACTTAGAGATATTATAGACATAGAACTTAAAAGTCCGGGTTGCTCTTTTATTTATGACAGTGTGGTAGAAAATCCAGGTGTTAAATTTATAACATTAATATTTTCTCTGTTTGGATATGAGCAATTTGTTGACAGCAATATTGATGCAATTTTTACTAATCAGAGTAGAACAAAAATAAAGGAGAGTTTCCAAAAAAAACGACGTGTTGCTCTTATCACTAGTCGCGCATTTGGAACAGATGCACGTCAAGAAGCAATTCTTTCCCTTTTCAATCACCCGGAAAATGTAAATGGGGAATATATTAAGGTCTTGGTTGGATCTCCTAAAACAAGGGATGGAATCAATGTTTATCATTGTAGAAGAATGCACCTTCTTTTTCCAGATTGGCATTTTGCAGGCATGATTCAAGCTATCAACCGTGTTCTGAGAGTAACAGGACATAATGACTTGAAAAAGTATCTCATCAATAAGGCCTTAAATGATGGTCTTATTATTGACTCTCCCGAATTTAAGAAGGCAACCGAAATTGTTGTCGACATTTATAGACATTGTATTGATTACGAAATAGATAGAGGTCCAGATAAAACAAAAAATGTTGATGTTCAAACCATGAGAATTGCAATCCAAAAAGAAATTTCGATCAAACAAGTTATGTTTATGATGAAGGTTTGCGCACTTGACAATAATATCAATCGTTCTCGCAACATAGAAAATAATGACGCAGGCTTTTTGACAAAATATCATTCCATGAAAGATTTTGCTCCTTCATGGACAGAATTAACAGTCCCTGGATATGTGCCGTTCGAGACTGATCCTATTGACTATTCGACTTATAATTGCCTCTATATTGATCCAGAAAAAACGTTACTTGCATTGGAAAAAATTCTTTTAGAACATGGCTCCGTCTCTTATCAAGAAATAGATACTCTATTTCCTCTAAGTACCAAAGAAGATATAGAAGAAGTTATTTTCCGTTTTCAAGCTCGCGGCCAATATATAACCACTCCTTTGGGAGAAAAACTTTCCATCGAAATGGGAGAAAATGGACTCTATCTTCAAAGATTTTCTAATACTGGCCATCCCACAATGGTGCATAATATTTCCATTTACGATTTTCCCCAACTAACAGTCACAACTCGTAAAATGTCAGATTATTTTCTTAAAAAATCAGGTGACATGATAGAATATGATATTCTCTCTTTATTTCAGAATAATCAAGGAATGGGACACAGTTCGGTAGAACCTGTGTCAAATTTATCTCGTTGGAAACAGATTAAAATTTTGGAAGAATTGGTCATGGGTTTATTTCATCGTTCCATTATTCTAGAAACAAAACCTGCAAAATCTATTCAGGAACTAATAGACATATACAAAGGATATCTTTTTATTTTTGACCAAGAAGACCCACATAAAACAGCATATGTGCATGTTATGGTTATCAGATCTGAAAGAGAAAAATCCCATAATATACCAACTAAACATAGAGATCCACACCGGTTGAGAATTTTCCGTCCAGCTGAAACTCTCGGATGGCGTTTTCCTCTTCCTGAAGAATATGAAGATTACCGTAAAATGATAAAAGAACAAATAGATTCAGAAATAGCAGGATATGAGAAATTCCAACTTTATGGAACCATTCTTCAAGACGGAAGTTTTAGAGTTGTTGATCAAGCAGAAGAAGCTGCAATTAATAGCTCTACTGGGGATAGAAGAATGAATCGAAGAGGAAAAGAATTAAAATCTATCAAGAAAAAAGATCGTATTAAGATTGCAGTTAAAGAAAAATTATACCCACCAACAGAAAAGGGTTCTAAAACAAAAAATGCAAAAGAAAGCATAGAATATAAGCGTGAAAGTATCAAAGCCGAACAACCAGAATCTTATGTTAAGAGTCTCAGTGACGAAGAAGTGAACATATATTATTTATGGGACTCTTTTGTTAATATGTCTGATGTATTCCAAGAAACATTGATTGAAAAATTAAGAAAAGAAGGTCGCGTTTATGAGCCATATATCTTAATACAAGACGAAAAATAGGTCTTTTTGATTCCGGAATCGATTTTACCGTCAAAAAATAAAAGTGGGCATATTTGATCTCTTTTGCAATGACTTCTATTGTTTCAACTGTTGCCAAGCGTCACCTTGCTCTTGCGGATGAAGATTTTGCCATCAACGAAATGGACAATTTTACTTCAACCTCTTGGGCTTTCGATCCTATTGAGGAACTTCAGAAAGAATATACTATTGACGACGAGCTGATGCCTTTCCTTATCAGAAATGTTTATGGAGTGCATCCTACTAACGATAGCGATGTTCCCCAAAAACCTGAGGTAAAAAAGGTTCCGGATTCACCTTTCCGTGACAACAAAAACGCGGCGCGCGATTTTAATTGGAGAAGGGCTCCGATTAGAACCGCTCAAAATGATCAGGCCCACGGTACAATTCCTGTTCCGAAGCCCCGTCAATTCACACCGGTTTACGACACGGACCCCCAATCAAGAATTCGACCCGATCATGCTTATGGAAGAATTCCTGGTTCAAGACCCCATTATTATGAGCCGACCATTGTATCAAGGCCTCGTTCCAACGAAACGGCTTCCGTTCCAAGACCCCCGAAGAACAATCAATCATACAACGCAACCCCGGTTCCAAGGCCCCGCCAGAATGAGTCAGCGGTCCATGGTGTTGGAAACACCATAAAGCCATATCAGCGCAATTCGAACTCTGGTTCGACTTCTGCTCAAAGGCCTCCTCGAAATGAACATAATCCAATTGCATCATCAGGAAAAACTTCTCGGCAAAACCCCGCTCCGAAAGCTTTACCGCAACAACATCCCCCAGTAGAGATTAAGGTTCAAGAAAACGAAGTTAAGGAACCAAGATCGTGGGCGGCAGTTGCTTCAAGAAATCAGAAGTGATTTCTTTGAAGGATGTCTTTTAAATACTTTTCCGTTGGAAAGGTTAGTTTTTAGTGAAAACTAACGCAATTTTAAATTGATTAGGTTAATCAATCCTGGGTCCAACACAAAAGAGACACTGCGCGAACGCCGGCTACGCCAATGCCCATCGTGAGCGAAGGCTATATTTTAGATTCGGGCATCACAGATCAGTATACAAAAATTTTATTCGATGATAATTCGCCGCTGATATGTACCCTTATTAAAGTAGAGCTAGAAAAAAATTCGAATAAATTTTACGTCATGCATGCTTTACACCAAGTTTCAAAAGGATATGTTCTTTATTCCCGATCTGGGAAAACTGGACTTCAAGGCAAGATTTCAGAAAAAGTTTTCCCCTCGAAAGAAAAATGTGTTGCCTCATTTTTATCAACTTTTAAACGCATGACTGCAAATGTTTGGTCATTTAGAGATCGTTTTGAGCATCGAATGGACCATTATAGTATTTTTTCTTTTGGAGAAAAAACACCAGATTTCTCATCAGCAGAAATATCTGAAAGTTCAACTTCAGATACTTTTAATTCTATCGATGAATTACTTGATCTTTTATGTGGTGAAAAAACTACCAAGGCAGCTATTTGTTCTCTTGGTCTTGATGAAAAAAAGCTTCCAATTGGAATGGTGACCTCGAGAAATATAGGCTTAGCCCGCGAAGTTCTTTCACAACTTCAAGAGGCTATTTTGGAGAAGGCACCCGAAGAAAAAATAATAAAATTATGCAATCATTTTTATGGGTTTATTCCTTTAAGATCTGCAGGCAAACTTCCTATTCTTTCTTCAGATGAATCTATTTCAAAGAAATTTGAAGAGTTGGAAGATTTAGAAAACATCACTCGCACTCTTCAAATATTGGAAAAGGGAGATTCTTCAATATCAAATTTAGGTTATTCAATGAATCACAGTATCAAACCCATATTGTGCGACG
>CALAYS010000090.1 GCA_937895515.1 uncultured bacterium | reverse complement strand
GTTTTGGGTCGCGAGCTTAAATGAATGAAAAAAGCAAAAGATTTGGACCGAATTTCCTAAGATATATTTGGAAGAACTTGACGCCATCATGTCACAAGACCCATTCGGGAAAGAATAATTTATCTTTCAAACATTCGCGTCATGGATCTTATAATGACTTAAACGTGTTTGAATCTCTTGTCTCATTTACTTTTTGCCTTGGCCGTATTAAAACCATTGCTGAGGGTTTTGTATTTTTTTCTACGAAAATAGAATAACTGTCATATCCCAACAAAATTTATATAAAGTCAACCCGTGGCTGACTGCAATGTTACCATCCGAAATCGAGGCTTTAGCTTTCAAAATTATATATATATAATGAAAATATCAAAGCTAAATTAGAGTTTATAAAAAACTATGTTATGGATTTGGCTTTAATAGGGTCCGATGAAACCCAATATTAAAGCTAAATAAAATTTTGGCTGAATATGGTTCCGGATCTTCCTTGTTTCATTAGATGATGGATTGTGGCAAGGAAGAAGTTGTTCATTTTAAATTTGTTAATAGAGAATAAATTTAAATGCACGTGCCCGACATAATTTACATGTTGTTTCAAAAAATTTTTTTGAAATAGCATTTTATACCTTTCTTTTGGAATGTATAAAATTGAATATTTCTATCCTCTAACAGAGATAGCATCCTTTGCTTTTGTAACTGTCCGCTTTTTGATGGCTTTTTTACCTTCGCGCCACATTTTGGGCCCTCTTCGACCTTTCCTTCAGGAGCTTTCCCGTTTCTCAATGGGCCCTCTTGACATTCCGCTTGTCGAAAATGAGTTTTCCCTCAACTACACCAGCTATATGCACCAATTGGGCCATCTGAACGCCACCCGGTTTCCTTGGATTGCGATGACCGAGGGAGGTTCTCCTCTTCATTTCTTCCACACCGCTGGCCACAGATGCCTGAACGAAGATCTTCTCGCGATTGCCAGATGCGACGATCACCGCAACTGTGACTGCTTTTTCCGACGCAACCGCGTCAAGAGCAACTCGACTGGATTCCTCATGATTGACGCTTTCTTCGCGCTGAACAACCTTTGGAGGCGAATCATTGATATGATCGACAGGCGCCCAGGCCCTATCATCATTGTCGATGTCGCCAACACACTCAATTCCCGAGAGAATGTTTTCAACATCCACAGAACACTTCTCGGGAGTAGGGAGATCTTTCCTGGGAGGGAAGAAATTCTTGCCCAGGCTAGTAATTATCTGGATGATGATGGTCTTATGGACGTGGGCGACCGCTTCGCCTACTGGAGATTTCTGCTTTGCTATTTCCGCATGACGCATTGGTCCAACCATGGGACAGAGGCAAGCTTCGTTTTTGTCAACCAAGGCGCAATGCCTGGCTTCAATTTCAGTGAAGTTGATGTCAATGATGCACTTTGGATCAACGTTTCTTTTTTGCTTGCTGGGCAAGGCATGCACCACATCCTTGGCTACAATGGCTCGGACGATGCTGTCATAGTTGAAATCTCGCGCCGCCTCCTCGAGCTTGGCAGGACGCCTGTTGTGGTGTCCGATGACAGCTTCTCAGAGTTTGTGAGTTCCATTCATCGTCCTTTCAACCGGGTTACTCCTGTTGGCCTCAAACGGATCCGATCTTTGAGGCCACGCCGACTATTGGTTGCAACCGCAGATGCTTCGCCCCCTCCTCTGGAGGGTCGTGAGCGTGATGACGCTGCACCGGCACTCCCAGTCGCAGATGCTTCGCCCCCTCCTCCGGCGTCTCGCCGTCGTGAGCGTGACGACACTACTTCTGAATCCCCGCCTGCCATCAGGCGGTCTTAAGACCTTTTTAGGTCACCGCTCAATCACGGTTATGTTACGAGGTCGAACACCTACGGATCCGTGTGCACAGCAACAAATGTGCGAAAAATGTTCCCACAAATTTAAGACAGGTTTTTCTCATTTTGACCTAACATTGCAATAAAACCGAAAAACCTAATTTCGGTTTTATAAGATGGAAACATTTTTGTAAAAGACAATTTTCGACAAGTGGATTATTTGAAAATAAAAAAAATATGTGTCAATTTTTTATTTAAAAAATAAGAGCACAAAATGTCTGTTTTCGAAAATTTGGATCTCCTAAGGAAAATACATATAAAAATTAAATATATTTATGAAGATTAAAAAAAATGATTAGAAATCCCGAGACAACATATTGTCAAAAAGATATTTTGGAAAGTCAAAGAATTGTTTTTGATGGACACAATCACAAGATATTTTTGGTTTTGCATGAAATTGTTGATCAACACAAAATAAAAAAATCAGCAAAGTATTACGCTTTTTCCATTATGTCAATGACCTGTTTCTCAAATTACAAGACATTGAAAGAAAAACCGATCCAAAAATATTTGGTTTTTTGCGGGGGATCTTTTTATTGGCCCCAATGATTCTTATTGTTCCATAACTTATTCTCCTCTTTCTTTACTTCTAAAAAGAACCAAGAAATACTTGAAAAACATTACTGTATATTTTAATATTTTTCGACTAACGAAGAAATTTTACCAGAGCATTTATATCAACAATTGGATAAAGAACCCCATGAATATACGAAAGACAGATCGTTTAAAAAGAATATTTATGGCTAAAGTTTTATTGTTAAAAACATGGAAATATCCTATTTTCATACGTGAAATTTTGAAAGATGAAGAAAAAACTTCGACTTCGACTTTGTCTTTAATGAAAGCATATATCGAAACCAAATAAGGTTTTACAAAAAATCAATCCTCCTATAAAATTTAATGGCAGGGCAGCTTTTGATTATTTTGAAAATATTTTAAAAGACTTCGGTACTAATTTAGTTACTCCTACTTTTACCTGCAATGAGACTCAAGAGCTATTTTTCAACTTCACTTATAATGTTAGTAATTTGGTTTCCGGAAATACAACTTATAACTCCCAAGCTGAGCCTCAAGAAGACCCTCAGATTAATATCCAGAATCTTCAACAACAATTCCAGCTTATATTTGCTACTCTTACTCAGTCAACTGAGATTATTTTAAATAATTTTGTTGAGCAGGATAATAAGGAGCAAACTGAAATGGAGACTACTTTTGGAATTAATGTAAAAATGCTTGGTACCAAAAGACTACTAGAGATTGAATACATTAGAAGTATAATGGAGATTTTAGTCAACGCATATGCTAATGAGGTATTTTCTGAAAATTTAGACCTTTACATTATTGAGGATAAGATTATAGAATCTAAGTTTTTCGCTTCAGCACTAGTAAGTTCAATATATTTAATTTATATATTTAGAAAAATTTGTATTTGTATGAATTCAATAGCATTTATCAGAAAGAATTTGAAAACGTTATTCTTTTAATCTGTAACAAGCATACACCAGAAAAGCTAGTTAAACACGTTCTTACTGAGAGCGATTTAGTTCATTCTATTATTGAGAACTCCATAGATTCTCACTTCTCTTTCCATAGTGGAAGAAAAATCCAATCTGGATTTTTCGTGACTGTATTTGAGTTGGCTTCTATTATTACTGACTCAGAAAACATTGCTGTTAAAAATGAACTCGAGCTTTACCCCAAATGGAAAAACTTCGTAACTTTTTACATTGACCCTATTAAGCAGAGATTTAAAGAAGGACTACTTGCTCCTACTCCCCAAGACGTTAACAACAACAACATCAACAACAACAATACCTTGGGAAATTTTGAGAAAAACTTTATTGAGTTTAAACCTTTTGAGCAACAAGAGAAAGAAATTGAAGACACGAATAAGGTTCCTGAACAGAAAAAAGTCCCAATGAAGGACTTCCTCAAGCAATCCTCTATGGAGTATATTCATGGTAGAAAAATAGAGGTAGCTGTTGAGCATAAGAAAGAAGAAATGGAAATTCTACATGATGAAGACGAAGACACCTACCAGAACTATATGAATGACATTGGGGTTCATCCTCATGTTATTAGTTATACTGAGAAAAATCACTCTGAGAATCATGAGTTTTACGATAATAACTATTGGGCTACTAATTTGATAGTAGATGAAGTTGAACTTCAAGAATTAACCCAGTCTTTGTAAAACAAAGACTTTGTGCTATTAATTATAAAATTCTTTAATATAAAATCCTAGAAATGTTTTTTTACTTAT
>CALAYS010000089.1 GCA_937895515.1 uncultured bacterium | reverse complement strand
TTTAATAAATCAGACAGAATTGGAATTTGATGATAATTATCAATATGCCGATGAGATTGTTGGATTGTTCTCTAAGAATTCCAAAAAAAGTATATTCAGCTCTAGTTATAGCAATACTTTTAATAATTTTTTTGGTGGAAATACTTTTAATCTTAGATGGATAAAAGCACGACACGATTTCAATAAGATAAACGAGTATTCACAGGAGGAGGAAAGATATAGAGAACTCAAGATAAGATGGATAAACGAAATAGCGGAAGCAGCAAGAAAAAATGAGGACCCGGATAAACCGGAGGATGCATATAATGTGATGGCTAAAGGAGTTATTGACTATTGGAAATCCTGTGCACAGAAACCTCTAACTAATGAACCTGGAGCTCCTCCCGCACTATTTTCTCCCCCACAAGGTGGACTTTACGTACCCATATATTATGGGAGTCAGACTATGCTCGGTAATAATATAAAAAGATCTTTCAATACAGGGAAAAAATTTAATAAACCTTATGAAAAGAGTGTTGCAGCTAAAATGGTAGCATCAGCTCTTGCTTATTCTTTTTCTATGCATTTATTGGAATTAAAATTTATTTATCGTGGTGGTATTCCGGGTCCAAATGGACCTATTCCTATGATTGGATTCGTTCCATTAGTTTACTAAAAAATACTGCAATTTAAAGGAACTAAAGATGTGATATATAGTATAATTAATAGTAAAGTATAATCATCTAAAACTTAAAAAAAATGAATCTCGATTACTTAGAAAATTTTGAATGGGACATACCTAATGGTTTATCTATCAATTCTAAAGTCAAATCCCCGGCAGGATCTAAAATATATTGCCATGAACCTTACGCTGAGGAGCTAGCGGAACTTTATTTTGCAAGTAATGACAAGTTTGAGGGAGGATCTAAGGATCTTTCTGATGGAGGAGTTTATACGTGTACAATCATAAGTGTTAAAGCTGACGAAGCTTTAGCCCAAACCGATTCTGGACAAACAATCTACATCGATCTCAAAAGAGAAAGAAGAGATGCAGAGAAATTGAATATAACAGGAATAGGTTTTTATCCAGGCGAGGAACTTAAGGCTAGAGTTAGAAAAATGAATGGAAGCTACTCTGGTTCTATAATTGAATATTATATACATAGCCTTAGAGCTGAGCTATTTGAACAAATTAAGAAGGAAAGCAATGCTTATCTTGTTAAGATTGTTAGTATCAACAAAGGTGGTTATATTGCTGAATTGTCAGGGATTAAATGTTTTATGCCTGGATCATTAGCAGCTGCAAATAAAATAACAGATTTCGAATCTTATATAGGTAAGGAAATGCACGTTATGATTGAAGGATATGTTGAAGCCAAAGATATCTTTATTGTTTCATATAAGAAATATCTTAACAGAATCATGGATTCTAAAATACAAGAACTTGATCTTACTAAGAAATATAAGGGATATGTTACAGGAACCAGCGATTTTGGGGTTTTTGTTGAATGGGATGATGTTTACACTGGACTTATACATAAAACTGAATTTGCCGAAGGTAATAGTTTAGGTACTCTTTCTCCTGGAATAGAAATTGAATTCTATGTTAAGGAGATAAAGGATAATAATAGATTGACACTTACTCTGGACCAACCATTGGAGAGAAATGTCATTATACAGGATCTTGAGTCACAAGTAAACGAAGGAACTGTTGAACCTATGGAAGCAAAGGTTAAACACAAAAGAAAGAATGGTGCCTTAGTAGAAATACAGGGTCTTGGACTTTTAGCATTAATACCTCAGGATAAACTGGGTAAGAAAGGAAATAATATAAGAGTCGGAGACGATGTTACTGTTATTGCCTACGAGGTTGAAACAATCTCGGGAAAAATATTCGTTAAAGTAGTAGATGCCGGATAATAGAACACATTTTGATAAGCTTAATGCTCTCAGCTCCTCAGTAATAGGATTTGAATTTGAATTTTATACCGACCTTTTAAAAGGTAAGGCTGCCGAAGCATTATCCCAGCTTGTCAAAAAAAAAGTTGTAGTTTCTGAAAAATATCACTCAAAAACTCCAGTAGACTCAAACAACTTCAAATTAGAACCTGATTATTCTGGTGGTAATAAGATGGTTGAATTAATTACTGGACCACTTCCATATATGGAGGCAATTCCAATTTTAATAAAGATATTAAAATGGATAGATGAAAACGGATGGACTAATGATAGATGTGCATTCCAGTTTTCTGTTAGCTTCGATAAAAACAGAAGAGACGTAAAGAATAAAATTGAGACAATAGATAAACTTAAGTTTGTATTAGGCCTGGACGAAGGCCTAATATATTCTAAGTTTGGATCAAGAGAAAAGAACGTCTATGCCAAATCTGTTAAAAAAGTACTTCCTAGAAATAGATTCTCTATACTAGAGAACATCACTACCATAGACCATAAAATGTACAAAGTACCTGAGGACAAATACTATGGAGTAAATTTTACTAAAATACCGAAGGGTTATATAGAATTCAGATATCTTGGTAATAGAGATTATCAGAAAAAAATTAAAGATATAAGAGAGATAATAGATTATATAGTTCTTTATCTTTATGATATACTAAGCGGAAGAATCTCAGGATATAACAAACAGGATCTTGCTACACTTCAGACAATGATGAATAAGTATTCTAAGGTTGTTAGATCTTTTAGTGATCCTGATATATTTTTTAGAAACTATCCCGACTTTCATATTTTTATAGACCTTAAGGGATGGGACGAGAATGTTAAAACGTACTTCTTTTCAATAAGAGATAAGATATTTGATCTTATTGTAGATGGAAATATAACTTCTTGTTACTTTAACTATGATACAACTACTGGTAGATGTCAAGTTAAAGAAGCTAGAAGTAGAGGAGCATTCGAGATAAGCGGGGTTGATCTTATATTATGCGATATAAAAAATGCAACAGTTAGAGATTGTAACATTTATAACTGTTCCATAAAAAAATCTTGCGTTGAGGATTCATTTATCTTCGGTGGTACCAAAATAATCTCTTCCAAAGTAAAGGCTACTATAGTTGATTTTAGTAATGAACTTAAAGATTGCTTTATAGATTGTGAAAATAAAAACATAAACTGTAAGATAGTTGGTGGTGTTTTTAGAGGAGGAATACTTGGTGATAATTCTGAGGTAAGCAAAGAAACTATGAAAGTAAAAGCTCCAGAGGATGTTAGGATGGTTAGATTTGTTACTGATAGCAGACTTAAGAATCTTAATGATCAATATGGTGGTTCTAAATTTGGAAATATGAACTACTAAAAATAAAATCATAACATGACACAAGAAGAACTAGTACAAGAAATTGAAGATGCATTAAATTTTAGCTGCGCATTACCGTATAGCTTGAATGCAACAGAGATGGAAAGAATCATAAAAAGAGCTAAGGCTTGGTTTTATGATAATTATCAGTATGCTGTGGAAGATAGAGTTTTTGTTATAGCTAATAGCATATTTGCACATCCTGAATTCAAAAGAACTAGACAAATAGTACTTCCGCCTTCTATAATTGGAGTATATGAGGTTAGAGAACTTGGTGGGTCTGGAATATCAGGTACACCCGATAGAGATTTTGGAGATTCAAAATTACTTGGTTCTGAATTATTACTTTCCCCGTTCATGGGAGATAATATGGTTTATAGGACCGTTATGTATTCATATTTCGATCTTGCAAAAGCATATATGTTAAATACATTTGCATACAAGTATAATAAAAACACAAGAAAGAACTATATTTAATCCGATTAATTAAATGAAGAAAAGGAGAGAA
>CALAYS010000088.1 GCA_937895515.1 uncultured bacterium | reverse complement strand
TCAGACGTGTGCTCTTCCGATCTACAATCTGTATATCCTTTTGTTTTTCAATGAGCAGGTTTTCGCCTACTATGGCTACATCTACCACTCCATCTTCCACATATTGGGGAATGTCTGAATTTCTGAGAAAAAATATCTCGATAGGGAAATTCTCTACCTGTACTTTTAATTGGTCTTTGCCATTGTCATAGGTAATGCCACAATCTTTAAGAAGTTTGATAGAATCTTCGAAAAGTCTTCCGCTTTTTTGAACTGCTACTTTTAGGGTACTCATTTTTAAATTTTATTTTTGGCCTTGAGTACTCGAAGTGTGGAAAAGAAAAATCCGCCTTAATACTCAAGACGGATTGTAAATATTTTTGTTAACTGCAAAACATAACACATAATCAACTCGCCTTTAGATGAGATGATGATGGTGATGAATTAAGTTGATATTGTTCATTTTTGTTTGAATTATAATGCAAATATATAAATGTTTTTGGAATAAAAAAATTTATTGCATTCCTTTCAACGTGTGTTTTTCCAGATAATGTTGAATATCCACTATCACCAGATAAAATACATCTGGGTCCATCACATCCGTCAAACTATGCTTATGCATATGCAAAAAGAATGGCTGATATACAGATAAAATCATATAGAGAGCAATATGGTGTTAATTATTTTAGTGTGATCCCATGCAATATCTATGGGCCTTCAGATAATTACAATCTCGAATCTGGTCATGTTATACCGATGCTTATACATAAGATGTATCTTGCAAAAAAGAATAAAACAGAATTTAAAGTTTGGGGTTCAGGTAGGCCACTAAGAGAATTTATATTCTCCGAGGATGTTGCAAAATTAACAAGATTGCTCTATGATAATTATGATGGATCCGATCCAGTTATACTATCAACTTCAGAGGAAATATCCATAGGATCTGTTGTTGAAATGATTGCAGATATAATGGAATATGACGGAGAAATTATATTCGATAAATCAAAACCCGATGGACAATATAGGAAGCCTAGTGATAATTCAGTAATCAAAGAAATGTTTCTAAATTTCGAATTTACGCCAATAAGAGAGGGTCTTGAGAAATCCATATCGTGGTTCAATGAAAACTATCCAAAAGTTAGACTATAAAAAAAATAAATCAGATTGAAGGAAATAACCAGCCATTCCAGTAATTAATGTCATGTTGATATATAGGGTATGATAAAATCAACAATCACGAAAAAATGTGCTAAGTGCGATCTTGAATTCACATACAGAGACACCAAAAGAAATTCAAAGAGAATGTTTTGTTCCTCTCTTTGTGCAAAAAAGCAAACAGGTCAAAATAATAAAAATAGAAAACATTCACAAGAATCGAAACAGAAAATATCAGATAAAGTATCCAATATTAATAATCCATTCTATGGAAAAAAACATTCCAACGAAACGCTGGATGTAATGTCGGCCAAGAGGAAACAATCTGCTATAAAAAAACTAAAATTTACAAATCTCGATGGTTGGCAGAAATCCATAATGAATGGACTGATGATATCCGATGGTTCGATAAGTAAAAATTCTGGTAATTTCTCAGCCAGATTAACATTGGGATTCAAATATAAAGAAACCGTTAATAGAATTATATCAGATTTATATCCTGTTAAATTTAGCAAAATCTTGGAAACAAAAAGGATCAGATCGATTAATGAATGCACGTCATATCACTGTAAATCGTTATCCTATGCTGATTTATTGGAAATGTATAATAGATGGTACATAAATGGTATTAAGCATATAGATAGATCAATAATATTTGATCCGTTATTTATATACTGGTGGTATATTTGCGATGGTTATATTACCAAATATGGTGCTTGTTTATGTACAGAATCTTTCAATCGAGACGATCTAAAATGGATAACGGAAAGATTTTCGGACATTTTAATAGAATCAAAAATTACAAAAAGAAATAGAATTTTAATATCAAGAGATAGCACAATAAAACTATTTAATATTATAAATAAAGGTAATATAATAAAACAAAAAGAATATTTATATAAATTTCAAATAAAATGGAAAATAAAAGAAGAGCACTAATCACAGGAATAAATGGGCAATCGGGCAGTTATCTTGCCGAATTATTATTATCCAAAGGTTACGAAGTATTTGGTACGATAAAAAGAAACTCAGTATCAGAAAATCAAACATCCAGACTTGATAGCATATATGATAAAATAAAGGATAATCTCATCTATGCAGATTTACTAGATGTACCATCACTTCTTCACGCATTAAAAATATCAGATCCATCGGAGGTTTATAATCTAGCTGCACAATCCCATGTAAGAATATCATTCGATCAGCCGGTTTATACAGCACAGGCAACAGGTATAGGAACACTTAATCTGTTGGAAGCAATAAGGTTACATGATAAAAATATAAGGATATATCAGGCATCATCATCAGAAATGTTCGGTAATACTATAGATCCTGATGGATATCAAAGGGAATCAACACAGCTAAATCCGGTTTCACCTTATGGTTGTGCTAAAGTATTTTCTTATAACATATGTAGGAACTATAGAAATTCTTATGGCATGTTTATAAGTAACGGTATCCTATTCAATCATGAATCACCACGTAGAGGCGTGAATTTTGTCACTAACAAGGTTGTAAAGACCGCGGTAGAGATTAAGATGGGTCTAACAAAAAAGCTCGTATTAGGCAATCTAAATGCTTCTAGGGATTGGGGCCATGCAAAAGATTACGTTAAAGCAATGTGGATGATGCTTCAACAAGATACACCAGGTGACTTTGTTTGTTCTACTGGTGAATCCCACACAGTTAAGGAATTAGTTGAGTATGTTTTTGGAAAATTAGAACTACAATGGGAAGAATATGTAGAAACTGACGATAAGTACCTAAGACCCGAAGAACTTGAGGATCTGAAAGGTGACTCGTCAAAATTAAGAAAAGAAACCGGCTGGAAACCATCGTATACGTTCGAAGGAATGCTAGATGAGATGATAGATCACTGGATACAGCTATATTCGAAATAATAATAATAATCCATCATTTAAAAAGTCATAACTTTGGTTATGACTTTTTTGTTTGATATATACAATAAAATTTATATCAAATAATATGAAAAGAGTATTAGATTTTACTGGATATTCAAGAATCTTTGAAGCAGATCCACCAGCAGAAGGTACTCCAGCACCGACAGCAACACCAGCAGCAGGTACTCCAGCACCGGCAGCAGATAAAAAAGAGACAACTCCAGAGGCAGCAAAAAGTAGTAACGCTCCAACAGCAGCTACATCAGTAGGTGATCAATTATATAATGCATTTATCGATATCTATTTTGTTATAGTGTCAGGTATAGACGGTGGATATAGTGACGTCGTTGCAGATCTTCAAAGTATATCACAGCAAACAGATCCACTTAAAAAAGGAGATGTGATGGCAGATATAATTAAAAAAGTATCACAAAAACTTAATGGCGATTATAAATCACAAATTGGTGGTGATGTTACATCATTCTCTGATTTATTAAAGAAATCGTACACAACTCTTGTTACTTCAGAGGAAGGGAAAAAATCTTTGGATGGTATCAATAAAAGAATAGATGATTCTATTAATAAATATGTTAAGGAGCTTGCAGCTGAGCTTAAAAAAGCTAAAACAAGATCGGAAGAGCACACGTCTGAACTCC
>CALAYS010000087.1 GCA_937895515.1 uncultured bacterium | reverse complement strand
CATACGAGATAACGTGATGTGACTGGAGTTCAGACGTGTGCTCTTCCGATCTTATAAAAAATCAAAAATTCAACCCTCTTATTTTTTTTGCTAATGCCAAATCTCTTGGGAGTAAGGTAATTCTTTTTGAGTTTATTGCAATTAAGTATGCATCTTAAAAAAAACCTACTAAAAAACCTTAACATGCTTATTGTAGAGCAAGAACTGCTGAAGTTTGCATTCTATAAACAGTTTTTTGTTAAAATAAAATTTATCTTACAAGACGTTGAAAAGGCATTTTTCTGATTAATAAATCAACTCTTGATCTCTGTTCTCTTATTTATTTTGCTATTTTTTACCCAATTTTTCGTCCCTTTTTTTAATTTTATTTATTCTTCAAACTTTTTCCATTATGTTCCCTCATTTTCTTAAATTTTTAAATTGATTTCGTTCCTTTCCCCCTTCCAACTCTCGGTTATTATATTCCCAATCTTTTGTATTCTTTTGCTAAAGATTTTTGTGCCGTATTTTTTGTTCTGGCCATATTTTTTATTAAAAAATAAAAAACATATCACTTTTTATATATAATATAATTTGATTGGTTTAAAAAATAAAGCATGGTTTTATTCTTTGTGATAATAATGTCATTAGTTGGTTCGTCAATATTAAAATGTTCAAAGTATGAAAAAAATATATTTTTTTATATTCATTTAAAGAAATTTGCAGGTGGATTGTTAATGGATGATATAAATAAATTTTTCTGTAATTGATCAACGTCCAATTGTGATTATTCCATCCTTCGTGTATTTTACAATTACTGAAGATTTACAAAATATATATAATGTTTGGTCTCTTGGGAATACTTATGAACTATCAGTCTCAAAAACAACTTAAAATGTACTCAAACCCGAAACATTTATACCTTGTAGAATCCCCGACTGAGTCAAAAAAGGAGTATATACAATCGCATATGCCGCTTTGCCGACATAACGATTTTAATGTATATATGGCATTCCTAATGCTGTATCAGCATTTATTGATTTTTATGTAAAATTATATGAAGGATTATTTAACATACTAGGATCATAAAATGTTTGAGTGTTTGTCGGATTATATGCTCTTTAATTAATTGCAAAATTATATGTGTTTATTCTAGGTATTGAGTTTTTAGAAAACATGTAATTATTTGCCCAGTATAAATTTTCAATGAATATTGTATTATCATCTTATAAATTATTTGAAGCTATATTTCCTCCATTTCCTTTAAATGGCTGAGGTGGCCAATAATCTACCGCTAATTTCGACCAGAATCGACGAATATTATTTGATAGTCTAAAATGTTTTCGACAAAATGAGTATTTTTGATAATCATTTGAAATAAATAAACATACAACTTCGTTTAAATGAGAAGAAGAACAACCGACAATATATGTGTTATTAACTAATGTTCCTCCTTGAATTTGATATTGGTTTCCTAATGACCAGAAATTATTGACCATGATAATTTATTGATAAAGTGATGTTCTCAAATATTATTAAATTTCATTGTCAATGAAAAAATAAGTATGAAGTTTATATTGAATTCTTTATATATTCCAACATCTCAATTGTTGAAGTTTTATTCCTATATTGTCCAATTAACAAATATCATTATAACCTGATGTAAACATGGCATATTGATCTAATGTTAATTACATTAAAACATCATTAATTGCTTCTAAAGGAATCAACATGTATGACACAGGATCTATTAAGCATCCCATTACTGCTGAAGCAATTGGTATTTTAAATTTTCTTCTCAATATTGGTATTTTTGATTTTAATATAACTCCGTTTTGAATCGATATTTGAGGAACGGTTGGAGAAATAAATGGTTAAAAAGCTCCTTTCGTAAAAAAAGGTGAGAATAACGAAGTAAATCCTAAATTTGAACATACAGGTTAGCAAGTTATTTATCCTCCTTTATCACTACCTGGAAGTAATAAATGTAATTTCTAAGAAGGCACTGGAGTGTAAAATTTTTATTTAGAAAATGTAAATGGAAATTGTGAGTTTGATATATTTTTTGGTAGTTTAGTTTCCCAGTTTGGGATAGAAGAAGGTGATTATGGGTATTTACCATTTATTATATTTGTCATATATTACGTTCTGAAATTCTGAGCATATCCCGTATAATCCAAACAATATTGCATTAGAGGAGTATATCCAACATTTGTATTTGAAAGAGGATCAAAAGTACCACCATTTTTATCATTCGGGAAAAGTATCGGATTAGCATTTGTAACATGTCCTTTCACACTTTTTGTAACATTTATTAAACATGAATTTGCTGCAGTTGTTGTTGCTATTGGCCAGTTATTTCCTATAGTTGGAAATATAGTTCCTGTTGAAACAGTTGAACAATTGACAAATTATGTTGGACCATAATATTGTACACGACCTGTTTGTGTTATGGAATTTTAAGCTTTATAAAAAGGCATAGTATCATGAGATCCGTAACCTAATCCCTATGCTTATCTGCCTTATGATAAAAATTAATTCATTCCAATGTCATTTAAATAAGATAGTAGGACTGAATATTATGTAATTCTTTAAACTTATCTATTATTTGAATAAATAACCATTTGATTAATAAAAGAATGAGCAGAATTGTCTACTTGCAATAATCCAACTGGTAAATCATTTGGATCAACTGCAACAGTTATTTATAAAAATGATCGATATGGATCAAAAGTTCCTCTTTTTGAATTCATAAAATTAAATCTGACAATATCATTTCTTGCCCAAGTTTTATTTCCAGTTAATGGATCATTAATCCATTATTTATAAACACAAGGATATCCTTTTGGTGCGACTTTAGAAAATAAAATTTAAGTTGGAAGTTTCGATTAAATCTTTTGGAATTAAGGTGTAGGTTAATTCATAATATATATATAAATATTATATGATTTAATAGCAAGGACAGACAGATTTATAAGTAAAGTAATCTATCATTAAAGCTCAACAAATAAAGCATATTATCGATAACCACACATCGTAAACTCCACCTCCAAAAGATCATATTTAATAATCAATAAGCAATATTCTAAATCCTCTCAAAATCCAAATGACATCTCCAATTTTGACAAAATAAACAGATACATAGAAATTTAAAATGTTATCAATAATGGGCTTTATAGCAAAAACTTACGAATAAACTTTAGTATATGTTATTTAATAATCTCAAAAACCTGTATATGATGTTACTGGCAAGAAAATTGATACAACACAACAATAAACCAAAATCTTACAACTTCTTTAACAATATGGAGAATCAATTCAATCGAGATTATAAGCTTTAATTTAGTTGGTTCTTAATTAAAATAGAAGAAATGTTATTAAACGAATGGTAATTCATAAGATATATTAAGTTATGTAAAAAGTTCTACAGATATTTAATCACGAAATATAATACAATGATCTACAAATTTTATTGTTTAATACATATGCAGTGCCTTACTAACTTAATAATTAATAAATTACAAAAAAAAAAAATTCTATTCTTATTAAAAGTAAAATTACATAATTAACATAATAGTCTGCATCATATTAAGATGTTGTCAACAAACAAGTGATTTATATTCTAAAGACGATGTTTAAAGAACCTAAATATAAAGGGTAAATGTAACATCATTGGTAAAGAATCAATAATCTATCGTAACTGCAAATTGGAAATCTAAAAAGATAGAGATATTTGTCTGAAGTCAGTATATTGGAAAAATATGAATAAAATATCGATAGATAAAGAAATATAGTTTAAGATAATTAAATTATGAAAGCACAATCTAATTTGGCGAAACAACGAACTGCGACAAATCAAATTACAACAAAAAGTAAGCTTTGATTCAATATCTTGTGTAATTATAATCATTAACCCTTTTTTATGGATTATTATAAATCTAATCGTTTACAAAGTTTCTATTTCTATAAGGAGTTCCGTAATCGTTGTCATAATAATCGTTATTCCTCATTACTGGTCTTGAAAGGTTATCATAATCGTTACTCCTCATTGCTGGTCTTGAAATGTTATCATAATCGTTATTCCGCATTACTTGCATTGAGGTGTTATCATCATAATCATAATTCTTTCTTTTTTATTCGTAATCATTATAATTTATTTGGGTTGGTCTTTATGAATATGAAGGCTGAATAGATACCACTGGTTTGTTTTTATAATAGCTCTAAAACATTGACTGATAATTAGATGGATTTTATTGAAACATAGATTTATTTCTTAAAATCTAAGACTTATTCTTTCGCATTTCATTATAATTATTTCTATATTATGGTTTTGGTATATATTTTGGTTTTTCAAAGTTAAATCTATTAATTTAATTTTGAGAAGGCTGATACCCATAATTTTGATATTACTTATTATATGGCATTCTTAGTTAATTAATGGTTTTCTTTAGTTATTGATTTTTTTCTTATTTTTTATTTTGATTAAAATCAAAAACTTTGTGATTTTTCAATTTTTAACCATAAACGTCAACAACTTTGTTAACAACGCTATTAACATCTTTATGGGTGACATATTTATCAACTAATCCTTTTACAGCACCAACAGCTTTTGAAATTAACCAAGGAGCAGCTTTAGATGCTATTGTTGTTAAAATTGGTCTTGCTAAAAACATTTTTATAATAATTATTCAAATGTTTGGGTTAACATCATTGTCAAAAGAAAAGAGAAAACCAACATTGGCAAACGATAAAGGCCAATCAAAACCTATATCAGTAGTGTCAACTTATAAATAAGATCAATATGGAGCGAGTAATCAAACAGTTTAAACTTTTTCATTTACAATTCAATCTCCTCTTCAAGATGACCCATCTTGTTATTGGTCATACAATATTCCTTTTTTAAAACCGAATTAAAAAGGAGTTACACTTGCTACTTTTAATTTCCAAACTATTTTGACAAACTATATTGGCGATGATTTCCCACAAAAAATCAGTTTTGGATTTAGAAACTTTTCAGGGTATTCGGATAAACAAGGATCTCCAACAATAATATTTTTAGTACTTAATCTTGTAAGTACAACGATTAAAACATAAATGGGCCTCACGTCAAGAGATCTTATATATAGAAGTCAAATGTAAAATGTTTGGAGTTTAGGAGCACTAAGAAATCTCCAATTGTAAATATATCTTGATGATTCAACACTCCCACTAACATAATTTTTGACATCGCCAGTCGAATTATGTTTCAAATTGATTCATGTTCATTTGTGAAAAAATAAACTTTTAAATATAATAATTAATTTATCCATGAATAAAAAACCAAAATCACTTTATTAAGAGATTTAATCTATCAAAAATGCAATTTAAAAAAGATAGCAAATTACTAATGGCAAACAAACTTCTGTCTCACCGATGTCGTCAATACTTTTAAAATAATTTAAAAAAAACCCTTCTCAAATCATACGATAAGTGATAAAATAGACATAAGTAACATCATAAGCTTTATTTTCATTAGCTTTAAATATCAAATCATTATCATTGATTCCAAGACTCTAATAAATTCCAGACTGTTAAAGATGTGTCAATTGGGCTTCAGCGATTGTTAAATAAAATAAGTTTAATGATATCATAATAACTAAAATATTTACTATTGGGAGAATTTTAAATGAAAAGTATTTATTGAATCTAAAAGTACACAGAGATAAAAAATAAAATATATATGAGGTTAACAGAAGACAGTACATAATAATTGTAAATAGAATTTTATAGCATGTTACATAAATCCATGGAAGCAAAATATAATTATAATAGAACTTTATATGGTTAATGGAATAAAAAATGCAATATATATAAAAATTGGCAAATTAACTTTTTATTTCGTTAACAACATCAAATGGTAGAAAGTTTGTAGGATATTGCATCTCTCATAACATATTTGAACCATTGTTATAAAAGATATATTAACTATAAATATAATTATAAACAATCACTTTATAAGTTATATAATAGAATTTCAAGATCGCACTAACAAGGATGGTTTTAAAACATCAAATTTTCTATATTAAATGTGTGATAATGACATACATGAAAGGATTAGTTTTAATCGGAAATTAATTGTATGGGATGTACAACTAAATACGTGAAAGTGAAATGTTAACAATTAGTTCACAAAATTAATATGGTTTTTAAACATAAACCGAAGATTTAGGTATTTTATAGAGAGATCTATTTTAACAATATGATAAAATAGGAGTTGTTTTATAAAAATCGATTAATTAAAATAAATAAAAGTTTTTAAAACAAATTAAATTCTTTCTAAAAATATCAGGAGATACTTCGTATTCGACTTAACTTATTTAAATTCAAAAAGAAGTTGTTAATTTTTTCAATTAATAATATAAAGCGTTTCCTCCCTAAATACCTTTAACAAAAGCTGTAACTAAAGTTTAAACTGTAGTTAATTATATTACTAATACAGCTCAATCTTTAATGTCTACAGTAAATCAGAAAGATAATCATTTGGCTCAATTAAAAAATAGGCTTATTGCAGAAAACATGAAGAAATATATTGAAAATGTAGGAATTACAATTAAAAAAGCATAATCATAGATTATATAAATCATGTAAAAAAAAAAGATTTTGTACAAATCAAAAAGACAAAATGAATTAAGAATGAATACCATTAGAAGTTATGTTTAAGGTATTTTGATAAATGTTGTCAATCCTATTACAATAGCTAAATAATAACCAAAACTAAAATACTTATAACTTATAAATAAAAATATGTTCTTAAATAGTAGAAAGCCAAGCCTTGATTAACAATATGGAATAATTTATTTATCACATATTTAAGCTGTAAATAATATTATTAAAGACTTTTGCAAAGTATATGATATCAATATTAGAGAAGTTGTTCTAAGTGATTTCTTTAATTCGATGTAGACTGATCAATTTAAGTAGATATAGCTTTTATATCGATAGACTCAATTTTATCTAAAATTAAATAACAAATTTAATTAGTATACAGTTCGATACAATAAAAACTTAATTAATTCATCACTAAAATAATATAGTCAATATTAGACTCCATCAGCATTCACAATATTGTAAACATTATTGCAATCGTCAAGTTAACTGACAAAACACTTCAATTAACATGCAAATTAAATTTTTTATATAGTACATAAAGTTTAATCTTTAAAAGCCCCATAACCATTACGTTCAACGATTATGGCTAAATAAATATTGGCTTATTTGGTACCAATTTTATCGACAAATGGTAAGACAATAGTCGATCTGGATAGATATTTGCAGTACACTTAATAAATCATTAAAATATATAAAAATTAAAAAGTTACAAAAAGTGTCGAAACTAATTTTCCTCCAATGGCATAAAATGGTTATCAAAATGATGACTATTGGAAATACAATTCGGTTAAATTTACAAGAAATCAAGAAAATTAAATATAAGTTCAGATAAATAACATTTAATAAAAATTTAAGTTTTTATCTTCTATGTAGGATGAATAAAAATTTACACAATATCGTTAACTTGCCCGAAAACTTCAAATAATTAAAAAGATCTAAAACATAAATCAAAAGGCTTAATATTTATAAAAATAAATTCAAAAACTAAATATACTTAATTCACAATATTAACTTCCTAAATTATAAAAAAAAAAAAAAAATTATTAAAATTTATTAAGAAAAAGAGAGTAATTATACTCTCAGGCATAAATTAAAAGCATTTAACAGTTAAAATAAACTAATAAAACATTGTTAAATGAAGTAAAATTGCACAAATAAAAACAAAAATAAAATGAAAAAATCAAAAGTGATTTGACAAATTAAATTAACGAACTCAAATTTGAGCTTAAGAAATAATAATAGAAACAGAAATATCGTAAACAATAAATAATGTAATAAAGAAATTAAATTGCAAATAAAATTTAAAATGGCATGGAAAAATAATTTTCTTAACAATAAATAAACTAGGTTTTAGATAGTTTACGAAATAAATATAACATTTTTCCGACATAAACAGTAGAATTTATATTAAAATCTGGTTATAATTTTGATGAATCAATTTCAAACTTTTTTAAAATTTTGAAAATTTAATAAAAATAATAAATTTAAACTTTTATAAATGATCACATTTCAAAAATTCGTTTAAGAAATATTACATTTCCAATACAAGTAAAAAAAGATGAAGATATTGTTATAAACAGTGAACTAATGAAGTAACTTTTATAATATATTACAAAAACCATAAAAAAAACAAGAGTGTATCCTTAATATGTGAGAATGAAACGAAAATAGCTTATACTATAATTGTAGTTACATAACTTAAAAATAAAATTGTAAACCTAATAAACTGCACCATAGAAAATGAGAATAGTATCTTATATTGAAAGAATAAACTAATAAATCAAAAAAATTCATGCATTCAATAAGAAAATATTTGATGCAATCGAAGAATTGATTCGAAACATAAAATATAATTGGAAAGTTAAAGGTGTATAACCAGCTCCCGAATAAAATGATGTCTTTAGAATTAAAGTTGCAAATTATTTGATCTAAAACTTTAAAAATAATTCAAGGATGGGATAAAATATAAATAATGTGAAAGCAATATAGTCTAAATTTATTGTCAATTTGTAAAATATAAATAGATAGATCTAAAGTTATTAAGATTCATAAATATATAAATAAATTTATATGAAACTTTAGACTGTACCTTAGATTTTAAGTGATATTGTTTCAGGAAAATAAAATGAAAGAAATTTGGTTTCATTGTTATAAGCAGCCCATAGACTTCATTAAAATTCTATGAAATAATTCTAAAAAGTTAATAAAATGCATGTTAATGAGATTTAACTCATTAAATGTCTTACATAGAAATATTATGAAAAATCAATTGGTGTAATGAAAACATTATATTTAATGCAAATGTTTCAAACGATCATATAATCCAATGAAAATCCGTAACTTTCATAGATCTTTGATAATTTAAAAAAATTTGTAATGTATCCAGAAAATTAAATTTTTAATTATAACAATGATGGGATTACGCAATGTTATGAAAGCTATCCAATTTATGTTGGAATTTAAAGATTAAACAATATGATCAAAAAAACACTTAGTTAAGAAAAAATAAATCCATATATGAAAGCAAAAGTTAACAAATTAAAAACATAACTTTAAGATAAAGTGGGATCATTTAAAAAAATGACATAAAATATTTTACGGATTGAATGATTATATATATCATTTTTTATCATGTTATTTACTTTGCTTTTCACTCTACTTACATTCTGTTTGGCTTTTAATTATAATTCCTAAAGAGATTAAAGCGATCAATAAATGAATTGCTAATAAAATTTGTGAAAAAGAATCTGATGTTTATATTGTTGGCATTTTGATAATTATTATAAAAAAATATAATAAAAAATCACGGTTTTTGTTTTTTTATTGCTTAGACAACTTAATCAATTGAATTTTTAATTTAATTTAAATCGTTTTTATCAATAACAGTTCCATCATGTTTCAGGTAGAGAATAACCATGCCAAGAATTTACTTTTTCATATCTTAAGTTAATCCTTAAAGTTGTTATTTTTAATAAAACTTGTCTTCAAATAAAGTCACCTTTGTTGGCTTTTTCGTTGAATTAAGCTTTATATACAAGTTTTACACATCAGTAGCAAGAAATAAATTTTATCCCATATAAAATCTATCTTGAAACTTTATTTTATTGATTTTAATAAATTTATCATCAGCCTTTGCGAGTTTTCGAACATATGACCTTCTATCAAACATTATCCGGGTTATATTTTAAATTGAAAATCCATTTTTCCATTTTTGTTTGACAAAAAACTATTGCTAATAAACAATTGGATTTTTTACATATTATTATATTTATTTTTAATCTTTAAAAATATTGGCAGAAACATTGATCGTTGATAAAGAAGTCATATTTCTGATCAACTATTCATTTTTTTATAATCTTTTCTTATAAGATACAACTGCTTCTCTTAATACTAAATCAATTTTCACTTTTTTATTGTAAAGTTAATTTTAAACTTTTTACGCAAATTATGAAAATTGCCCAATTTTATATTAACTAAACTCACCTTTTTTTATCCTCTATTAAAATATTGTTGCTTAAAGTTTGGATTTTGATGCGGCTTTAATTTGATCAATAAGTGTTGTAATGTTTCCTGATTGCCCACTTTGTCCACTTTGTCCACTTTGTCCACTTTGTCCACTTTGTCCACTTTGTCCACGTCCACTTGGTTGCGCACCTGACATACTTGGTTGCACACCTGATTGTCCTTGTTGTCCTTGTTGTCCTTGCTGCCTTTGAGAAACTAAATTGTTTCTATTAGTCATTGATGTTTGTACATTACTCACCAAATTATCAATATCACTTGTGTCAGCATTCAGCCTCATTATTTATTATAATTGTTATAATTATAATTTTTTTAAAAAAATGATTTAAAAAATATCATAAGCAGCAAATAAATTTGTTGACTTTGGAAAAACATTAGGTGCAAGTTTCGCTAATTGGGCTGGGTTAGCTAAAATAGCTTAGGGATTAGGCGGAGGTGCAGCGACATTAGTAGGAGGGCCAATATTAGGGTTAGTAATGTAATTTGTCAATAGCACTAAGGCTAAATTCATAAAGAAATTCGTCATAGATAATTATTTGAACTTTCTTAAATTAACAGCTGGTCCATTTGGTGTTGTAGCTATTGATATACTTTCTGCATATCTTCATTAAGTTGCACGAAATTATGATCAAGGGTTAGGATGGAAATCTTTGAAAACTAATATTACTAACTGGTTTCCAACAGATAAAATGTTATAATGGTTACCTCAACAAGTTGGGTAAAAAGCAAACTAAATTTCTTAATTTTTTACTTAAAAAGGGAAATAATAAGGAGGATTTTGGAAATATTTTTCAGGTGTAAAAACAAAAAAAGTTCTATCAAATGGATAATTCTAAGTTTTGAAAAATTCAGACGAAAGTCTTGATCAATTTATTGTTTAAAAGCAAAAATTAATGGATTAACTTTATGAATAAAATTTGTCATTAACATCTTATAAATCTTGGTAAAATTGGTGGAATGGAAAACAAAAATCGAAATAAGAGGTTTAGAGAATAGGAAATGCTTATGTCAATGAATATGTTGACAACAAAAAAAATAAAGTGAATGTTAAACATTCTTAGAAATTAAATTAATAAAAAAATTAATAATAAGGATGGTTTGGTGGAACAATGAAAAAAATAAAAATATTTTGATCAATAAAGTTTTTTAAATGCTGCCATAATTTTATTTACGATTTTTTAGTTTGGAATAATTCCTAATAGATATTTTCGGTCTCGTTCGAATTTTTCGCTTAATTTTTCTTGATTGTGAATTGGATCTTACTATTTCTCTTTTAGTTTTTATTATGCAAATAGGTGAATAACTTTTTACATATCTCTATCGCTTTTTCTTTGTATACTTTAATCTCTTGCTTTAGTGTTTTTGTTTTTTTATCTTCTTTTTCTGATTATTCTATTTGTGTTTTTTTTTGTTTTCATTTTATAAATATTATAAATGAATTAAAATTGGAACATTGGCGATATAAAGGACCATCGATAAAGAATATTATACTGTACCGGCAAACACCCGAAAATGATGCGCTAATTTGATTTATGTAAATGTTGGAGAGATTTAGCATTATGGCATAAAAAATATCAACCTCAATTGACAGACGATAAGGTAAATGAATTATTAAAACTGTATCATGTAGAAGCTAAAACTAAAAATGAAAGTGGGAAATTATGTTGCTAACAAAGATGGATGACAAAGTTTGATTTTTGAAAAACTTTTTAACCTTATGAAAAATTATAATATTAAAAAAATAATGTCAATAATTATAATAATAAATATATCCACCATCATTACACATACATATGCACAAAGACCACCCACCCTCATTTGGAATCTGAGTTGTTGTTCCCTCTTCTCTTTGTTCTCTTGTTGGTTCTTCTTTTGTTTGTTTCTTTCTATCTTTTTGTTTCTTCTTGTGATTTTTAATTTGCTTTATCAAATTGGTTAGAACTATATTTTCATACTTGTGATTTACATGAATAACGGAAATATATGTTTAATAAATATGATAAAATAAAGTATGAATCAATAGATGAAATGAAATCAATAATCAAATCAATGCATGTGCTTTCTATATTTTATGTTCCTCAATGTATGCACAATTGCGACTAATTGTAAATAAACTAAAAAGATGATTAAAGATATGATCCTACATAAATTTAACATTATATTATATTTAATCGAATTAAACTTGACTGTTGTGCCATAACACGACAAATAATGATCATCACCAAATTATTTTTAATTTTATAAATATTAGATTTTATAATAATTATCACTTCTTAGTTAACTCCTTCTAAATTTGTCTCTTTAACTGTCTTGCTTATTTTCGTCTTTTATTTGCTTATTTTATTCTTTACTATGCATTTTAATATTTTATTCGTTGATCTGGTCCTTTAATTTTATATGAAATATTGACTCGAATTTTGGTATCAAATTAAACTTAGTCGCAATTGTTTTTCGAAACAATTATACATTAACCAGGGTATATCTTTTTCAGAGCTTTGAAGAATAAACATAATTTTTCTTCGCAAATTTTGAATATTAATGAACAATTTGATTCCCCATTAGCAAAGAATATGTTTTAATTGAAAAGTTGTAATGGACAAATTACAAATGTTTGTTATTCAAACTTTACTTCATGGGAAAATGCTTGTTGACTATAATATTATTATTATTACAGGTGTGGTAAGAGCATAGCATATTTTCTTTCGATTAAATCACAGCCAATAGGTCCAAATATCGTTTATTTCTAGATTTATTATAATGTAAATAAAATTTATTTGCATATAAAATCTATTCTCCTCTTTTATACAACCTAATTTGCCCTTATTTATGATGGAAATATATCAGCATATACATTGACAATATTGCTCTTCATTGAAGGATATGATAGATGGCCATCAATCAAATTTATTTTTGTAAAAAACTATTTTTACGCAATATTGCATTTTAATATTTTTGGTATTAAAGATCTACGAAAATTACAAGTTGAAATTGGTGAATTGCATTGTTATTAAGATTTCTCAAATTTGCGACAATAAAAACAATAAAAACTACGATGTTTATTAATTATTAAACTACCCCATCCTTAAGTGCATTTTCCATTATAATTGTCAATTGGTAATTCAATTTTTTAATTTAAACATTTGTGTTCATAATTTCTACTTGATTTCTCACCGCATTTTCGACAAAACTTAATTTATTTCCCATTTAAAATAACATAACTTGTAGGGAAACCTTTATATTTTTTATCTGATTAATAAATCTCATTATTTTTTAAAAATTTTTTTATATTCTTAATTTAATATTTATTGAATTCCCCTTGTTATTATTACTCACTTGATTGCCATTTTCTGTGGAATTAAACTTATTATAATTGTATTTCCACATCTTAAATTTAACATTCTTCTTATTTTTGAATTTATAATTATTTTTATTTTTATTATTTTTCATATTTTTATAATATTTTTTATCGAATTGAAATTGAAATTTATTATAATTATTTGTTTATTTATCCAATTCGATTTTATAATTCCTTATTTTTCACATCTCTACTATATTATTTTAAAAGTTGTCTCTTTCTTTCAATCAATTCCCTTTGTTTAAATTTAGTTTAATTTTCTTTTGAAATTTAAAGAGGAAAGTATTGTTTTAATTGTTATCTTTGATACCAATGAAGTTTTTAATATTTTTTCTTTGCTTCTCTCAGCTATTGCTTCAATTAGACAAAGAAACTAATACATGGTTATTATATTCTGTATTATTTAAATTTGTTTGTTTAATACAATAAAAATATTTGATGCATTACTTTATCACCAATTTCAATAAATTCAGGTCCAACAAATTATGAAAACCAATCTATCCTCACTGCATCTCGATTGTATCCATTTCTTAACACATAATGTTTTAAAAACTTCAAATAAACTATTGAACTTAATTTATTTTTGAGTTAAAGTGTTAAAAAATTATATTAGTCGCTAAACTCAACAACTACGCAATCGTATGGGCAATGGATGTATTTTTAAATTATTCCACATAGACTACGTATTTTCATTTTATTTTACTTGGCCTCTTGTAGTATTTAGTTTAAGTTTTAATCATTTTTTATTTTATTCTAAATTTAAATTTATTTTTTGATCTATTTTTATTTCTTTCGTTATTCTTCCTTTTTCTATCGTAAAATTTATTTTTATTCAAAGGAAGGTTCATTGTTTGGTTGGTTTATAAATTATTTCAAAGTCATTGCTTTTGATCTATTTTAAACCATTTTTTAAATATTTTTATTTTGGGTAAAAGTCTTTTTTATTTTTGGCATTTATTACTTTTATTGACTATAAAAACCTTTTTATAGAAATGGATTTGGTAAACTATCACTAATATGATTAATAATGTATTATTTTATATATTCATCATCACATAACAAATAAAAGTCTTCAATGTCTATTCTATCGAACCTAATCGCATTAATCTTCCTTGATATCAAATTGAAGAAGTTTTAATGGTGAGCTTTGACAATAGTGTGAAAATCTTGTTCCTTAATTCCACACTTTACTGATCCATATGAAAAAAGTCCTTTAGATTTTATTAATTATGTGATTTATAAAAATTGTTCTTAAGAAAGTGATGGGAATGGTTAATTTTTCAATGGATTCTTTTAAATTGGAAATCTGGATAAATATTAAGTTTAAATGTTTTGTAGTTCTTTTTGAACTATTTTCATTGCAACTATAAATTTTTCTTACTTGAAATCTTATAATGGTCTTATTTGAAATCTTTATGGTAAAGCAAAAGATCTAAAATAATATGAATTGAAATCAAGGGAGAATTTATATGAATTACAAGATTACATTTAATTTATGAGTATGTTTTTTTAAAAAAAGTTGTAATTAAATTATTAAAATATTATAATTATGGGTCTGTTTAAAAATTTATATCATAAAAAAAATGTCACAAATGTTCATGTTACAATCAATGTTTATCAATGTTGCCATTTAATCATTCTTTTCATCATTATTTTAATATTTGTGATTTATTTGAGGCGATGACATTTAAAATTTAAATTTGAATTACATTTAAGCGCAGAATATAATAAATTTGAAATGGGAAGATTGAGAAAGCTGATCACAAAACTTGCTAAAGCCAAGTAACTCCCTCCAAGGTTCTCGGGAAGATAGGTACAGGTTCTTATTATAGATTGATCCCAAAAATGGTTTATGCTGAATCAGAACCTCTGAAAGGCCCAAATTTGCGCTAACTAAGACTTGCTCGAGACAGGGCTTAAGATGAACGCCCTTCGATATTCCCAGACGCCCCACTGAAGAAATTGGACTACAACCCACCAACGCCAAAACCTCAACGCATATCACTTGTTTCACAAAAAATTGCTAGAAAGAGTGCACCAGTTGAAACTGGTCGATATTATGATCCCCCAAGAGGTTCTAGAGTTACATACAGAGAAAGGATGATCAAGTGTATGTTGAATTCTCCTTCAGTTTAACACTGTAGATAACATGGAATCATTAGAGTGATCTTTTCTGATGGACATGTTGAATTCAGAAAGTTTGTTCCAAGATAAATGAAGACGAATTTGCATTTTGGTCCTGATGGTATTCTTACAATTTTGATAGCCGAGAAAAAGAGTTGGTTTGATTTTTGGACATTTTTTGCAGACAGTGTAAAACCATTGTGGCACTAAATCAGAAAAAATCGATTCCCTCGTGCTGGATCATCAAGCATGAAAAACATTTATGATGGATTAAGAAAAGTTGGACTTTCTTATGACTCTTGGTATGACTCTTTGCTTGACAGGACATCAGGTTTTTCAAGATGCAATATGGAATTTGAAGATTATCTCCCTTGCTTGTTGAATGAAGTTGCCTACCTTGATCTTGAAACAACATTTACGAACCTTCCTGAAAAATGATCGTTTATAAAAATAAATAAATTTGTATTTAAATCATTTCTTCAAATATTATCCTCTTGATTTTATTTGCTTATGCGTTTTCCCTTTAAAAAAATTTAAAATAATTTTCCAATTACATCGATTAGTTGCCTTATTTTTATATAATTACATTGTTTTTTTAAGTTTTTAATCTTATTACGATGTGAAGATTGATTTTTTGGGCATCTGAAAAAGTTATAAAAATTAGTTGTTGAAATTGACTTTCAGTGCCAACAGGAAAAAATTAAATTTATTAAATTTCAGAATTTATCAGAATATATAATTAATTTTTTCAAAGTATTTTTTTGGTTTCCTAGGAAATAAAAATGGATTATTAAATTTCAGAATTTATCAGAATATATAATTAATTTTTAAAAAGTATTTTTTTGGTTTCCTAGGAAATAAAAATGGACAATAATTAGAATTTTGATATTTTTTTTTTGATAATTTCTGATAACAATTATAGATGAATTCATGTTTATCGTGCCATTTTTTAATTATTTTTTTAGCGAAATTTTTTTGGTTTCCTAGGAAATAAAAATGGACAATAATTAGAATTTTGATATTT
>CALAYS010000086.1 GCA_937895515.1 uncultured bacterium | reverse complement strand
CCACTGACCACAAGAAAAAAACAAAAAAAAGAAAACAGACAATATCACAAGCCAGCGCCGCACGGTATACCTATACACATGACGCAAACTGAGCGCGCGACTGAGAGATGGAGTCGCAAGATCGACTGAAAGGAGATCTCGTACGACTGAGCGAATTCGTGAAGCGAAACGGCGAGTTGTCGACATTCTACGCGGCTCTACGAACAGGAACTCTCTTTTGAGTTCCAAAGAAGACGTCGCTGCGCATTAGAGGAGACGACGACCGGTCAGACAAACGAGGATGCGATGGTACCATCGCGAGTTTGTGCTTGTACAAAAAGAAAGGACGCATACTCAGGTTAGTGGTTGCTTAAAAGAACAAGCAGTGAAAAAGATGCTTCCAAACCATCAAAAAAACGGTCGAAAAGTGATGCGTTTTCAGGGTCAGAAATCGATCGAAAAACAGGGGTGTATTTTTTTCTGTCGAACGGGGGGAGTTAGAGAGGCCTATAGTAAATATTGTGTGTTGGTTTCTCAGGAAAAAAAGCCCTAAGAGTGGGACTTTAGGGTTCTCGGGAGGGTCCGTACGTACGATTACGTTGAAGGGAAAGTGCCATGTCAAACTTTTGATGACGTTTTTGACGAATTTTCCACGTTTGGGCATCAAGGCGTTTATAGGGGAAAAATCGAAAAAAGGGGTCAAAAAACGGTAAAATCGGTCCTCAGCTCCCAAGCGAAAACCCTAGTAAAACCCTGTTCTTTTCGCTGCAATTCCTTTTGACCCCTGTTTTCACTTTTTAGCAGAAAAAAAGTGCGTTTCCCGAGCATTCCCTATGACGGTTTTGGGGGAGTGGGCATTTGATGGGGAAACACGTTGAAAAAAGTGTAAAAACGGCCTGTTTCCGACCCCCCGTTTTCGATGTGTTTTGGGGTCACTTTTTTGACTGTTTTCAGAGGTCGTTTTTATCATCAACTTGGAGGCTCTCTTCTTCCTTTTTTTCTGTAAATTCGACCTTGGTGTATATGATTCTGAACGAGTATGCAGTGAAAACTATAAGGAAGGTATACCGTGCGGCGCGATAGGTAGTGATATTGAGTTGGCATGTTTAAGTTTTTGCTTTCGCGCTCTTTAACTGTACCAGTAACTTTCAATACAAATTCTCTTCCCAATTTACGAGCACGGGTGCATAAATCTGCATTGGTATCCATATTAAATGCAAGCTGTGTAATACCGTATCTATCGCGCAAATCAACAAAAGTCATACCTCCTAAATCGCGGCTTTTTTGTACCCAGCCAGTTAGTGTTATCGTTTCATTGATGTTACTTAATCTTAGTTCTCCGCAAGTATGTGTACGTAGCATGTAAATTCTTTTTTTAGAAATGATGTAATGCTGCGAAAGTAACAAAATATTAGGAGTTGGTAGTCATAGCAATTATGCTTATAAAACAAAAAAGTCAGGATATCGGTCCTGACTTTTACAATTTTAATAACAGGTAACCTACCTTTTGGTAATGCTACTTATGTTTATTGTTCCTTCTGTAATTGTTTTGGTTGATGTGCCTCCCATGTTTTCGCCAACAAAATTAAATGTTCCGGAAATTTTGTTTGACGTTGTATCACAAGTTGTTAGTGTTAAACT
>CALAYS010000085.1 GCA_937895515.1 uncultured bacterium | reverse complement strand
TTTTTTTTTGTTTTTTTTTTTTTTTTTTTTTTTGTTTTTTTTGTTTTTTTTTTTTTTTTTTTATTATTTTTAATATATTTATTTATTTACCATTGCGCCATATTGGTATAATTTTATTCTTTCATGCAGCCACGCAGAAATTAAAAAGCTTGGACAGCATCACGCTAAAAACGTTTAGAACGCAAGAAAAATTGGTTTAAGCCCAAGAATCATCAAACATTAAGTGAAATTGAGAAATTGGAAATTGAAATGACATAAATGTATATAAAGAGTTCTGAAAAAGAGGAATCTTGTAGTAGCAAAAGAATATCTGCTTCAATGAGTTCATAAAAATAATTTGTGTCTTCAAGCTAAGTTGACAATCTTTCTGTGGAACACCAATCCATAGTTAGAGATACAAGACCTCATATACTCTAGACTCTGAAATATGATTCTTCAGGTTCTGATAATATTAAATTGTCAAAGAAAAAAAGACTTCTAGAGAAGATTTATGAATCAGGGAATTAATCTGAGGTTGAGTCGTAAAGCGAGTCAATGCTTGAGAATTTATCAAATTCAGACAGCAGCATCGGGGAAAATCAACTGGAGAAGCTTCAAAATTTATGTCGTTCTTAAATTAAAACTGTTAAGAGAAAATGGAAGCTTTGTTATGATGAAGAGGAAGAAGAAGAAGAAGAATTTATCTACAAACCAAAGAAACCTAAAGACTTGTCCCAAAAAGTATCAAAGAGAAAAATTATTCCTGTTGCAAGCAATATTGAATTCTTTTGGGGTGTCAGACAGAATGAACTCACCACAATTGAATTATTTATTTTAAGGACGTAGTCAAAGAACAAAAATAAAGAAAAATTAAATCGATAAGATTGTTATCTCTGGATTTCAGGTGCATGTGGAATCGGAAAAACTTCTGTTGTGAGGAAAGCCATTTAAACAACCAACATTGAACACTAAACATATTGGATCAATTGCCTTGCTCATCCAAGAAAAACTTTGTTGAGAATGCTCAATGCTGTCAACATCAGAGCAACTGCATTCAATTGTTTATAAAAACTTTACAGCGTCAAGATGAATCGAAAATACAAGTATTATTTTACATTATATTCAGGTTATTCGTTCTTGATTAATTTGATGTCGCTGATTTCGAGGTTATGTCTGCCACAAAATAAAAAATGAATTTATTTCAAATTCTTATGGCATGGCAATAAAAAATGGGAAATGTTTCGTTCATCTTTATTTCTGTTGGGTCGATGAAATTTTCGCAACTCTTGAATAGTGGAGTTTTAACTTTAAATGACAAATTTTGTTTCCAAAACTTTTTACCGTATGATAAAGAGCAGCTTGTCTCTATAGGTTTGAAGATTTGCCCAAAATTGACATAAAGTGAAATAAGAGTTTGTGTTAACAATAACATCCTCAATTATTTTGGAGATGCTCGGCGTCTGGTTAATACTTTGAAGAGAATATAAAAGAGCAACCCATAATCGTTTGCGTAATTGAAAGAATAATTGAAAGAAGAGAGAAGCTCATTGCTGCTCATATTCCCTCGAGTTCTTGAGAACTAAGCTTATAAAGTAGCATTATAGGCGATGATGGAACGATAAGAGAAAAATATGCGACCATGCTACTTTAAACATCTTGGTTACACATAACAAGATATGAAGTCTACTTTTTGTGATCTACACGAATTAAAACTTCTCTAAATGGTTTGGGTCACATATGATAACGTGAAGTATTTGGTTGGAAGAAAAACACCTCTCTTCTAGACATTTGTGAATTGGAGAACTCATCATTATTGATCAAAAATAAATAAATAATCATGCAGTTTATTGAGCTTGTTCAATTGTTTCATTAATCTTATTCTCAACAACTTCCCTTTTGAATTCAATTTTTTTTTTAATCAAAAAATCAATCACCGTCTAAGTCAATCTTTTTTTCTCATATTAATTAAAAGCTTCAAAGTTTCTCTTGTTCATTAACTATTTTTTCAATTCATGGACGATTTCTTTTTGGTCATTTTGTCCTTCTAAAATTTTAACAAAAGAATTTAAGTTATTTTTGAAAGGAATCAGATAGTAATCATTTTTTTTTAAAGAACCTTGGATATTGAGGTCATTTTTGTGAATAACTAATCCATTGACTATTGTAACTTACGAAATATGAATTAGCATCTCCACAAAGGCAGAGATGCTGAATTTTATATCCCCAACAAAATGCATTGACTCAACAAAACATCTAACAGGATTCATCAAAATTTATTTTACAGTAAATTTGTTACTACAGCTTTCAACAATAGTTCGTTAGTACCCCTAACTTTTCATTTGTAATTAGTGTGTGAAACCAGTTATTTATCTAAGCTTCTAAATATGAGAACTGACGGCTTAAAATATTACATATTCGATAAACTTTAATTACTAAGTCTATTTCTGTTCTTTTGACTGAGCAAAGGTTATAAACTAACCCTGAACATAAGGATTATCGAATGACTACATCTATCCATTAGTATTTTTTTTCATAGCAAGTCCGCTTGTTGCTATAGAACTGTTCTTCATCCCAGAAGTAAAATTTTTTAGAGCTTACTAGTAAGCTCTTTGACCTTATGATAATCCATTAACTGCGCTAGTGTATTATTTCATTATTAATAATAATAATAATAATAATA
>CALAYS010000084.1 GCA_937895515.1 uncultured bacterium | reverse complement strand
GATTATTCACGAGCGTGATTTCGACAAGCAACCAGGAGGTTGATTTAAGAAATCGATTCAAGCAAAAAATGGACGAGCGTACAGCTTTCTATGACAAGATGTGGAAAACTATTTCTCAAAAATCTCAAATCGCAGTTAAGAATGACAGTTCATTCGTTCGTAATGTTAACATCATTATGTCAGGTAGAAAGGATGCTCAAGGATTAGTTATGAAATGGGTTCAGGAATCAAATCCTAATGCAAACTTCGATCAGGTATCAGCTTTATATGCAGATCTTAGCCGAACAATAGAGGGACAGAGAGACGGATTCTTTATGCAGGAAAAAATGATTATGGATATTGTATTAGCTCATGATAATATAATGACCAAATTTCCATCAGGATTTATTCTTTCAAGCTTTATGGGTAGAACTAGATTGGTATATAAGCCAATCACATCAGATAAAACTGACGAGGTCATAAAAACTGGGAAGGACAACGATACAAAAGTATTTTAATAAAAACAAAACAAAGGCAGGATTCGTCCTGCCTTTCTTCTAAAAAGTAAAAGTTATGTCTATCTGGTTATGTCTTCTAATACCTATTATAGGCGCCATAGTGCTCCTTAAATTTTTCTCAAAGAAATTGACTTGGTGGGAAGTTTTAATCCCGCTACTAGCTTGTTTATCATTTATAGCGATCTTTAAGGCCATAGTCGAGAAGGTACAAGTAACAGATACCGAATATCATGGGGCTTTAATAGTATCAGCAAGATATTACGAGCCATACACAACCTGGGTTCACAAGACATGTAGCTATACCGTTTCCTGTGGTAAAAATTGCACCAGAACTGTTTATTATGATTGTTCATATTGTGACGATAACGGCCCAGAATGGGAAATTAAGAATTCTTTAGGTCAAACGTGGAATATTTCTCAGGATGAGTATAATAGATTAATGAAAAAATGGTCAGCTAAACCTGAATTCATTGAGCTAAATAGAAATATAAATTATCACGGAGGATGTGGTCAAGACGGCGATGCATACGAAATAAAATGGAATTCTCTACCATTGACTGCTGAATCAACAACAACGGAGAACAGTTACGAAAATAGAGTTCAAGCAGCACACACAGCATTCGATTACCCTGTCATAACAGAGAATGACAAGAAACAATATAAGCTATTCGATTACCCAGAAGTTAAAGGATATGATCAGAAGATGGTTCTAGGTTTGGATAGTATCAAATGGGTAAATAAGAGGGATAAGTGGTACATGAATCAATGGTCCACATTTCTAAATGGAAAACTCGGGGTAAAGAAACACGCAAGAATATATTTCCTATACTTCAAAGATATGCCATCAGTTGCTGCAGACATGCAGGAGGCTTATTGGGATGGAGGTAATGATAACGAAATTGTAGTATGCGTTGGTTTATCAAGTAAATCCAGACAGATACAATGGGTTAAGCCATTCACATGGAGTCCAATTAGAAGAATAATTCCAGATATTAGAGAGGACATAATGAGGAACAAGGCATTTGATGCTTCAAAGTTAGCAAATTCAGTTTGGTATAATGTTGATAGTGAATTCAAGAGAAAAGACTTTAGTGAATTCTCCTACATATCAGTGGATCCACCAACCTGGGCTAAATGGGTTACGTTCTTCGTAACGCTTGCTTTAACTATAGGGATTTGTTATTGGGCGGTTGTTAATGATATCGATGGTAGCGACGATCCTCTGAATGATATGTTCAGTGGGAATGGAAGAAATAACTACAGATATTAATGCAGAAAAAAATATATCTAAATAGATACTCAGATAAGATAATATTTGAGAGATTGGAACCTCTTAAATTTAGAATGACTGGGTTTATATCGGGGTATAGTAGGAGAATAATAGATCTGGACGGTAAAACAATTACATTCGATCCTCCTGGAGGCCCAACAATATCAAGAGGAATTGACATGGGCGAATTTGATAAAAAATGGAGTGATCTGAAAATAGAAGATATAGAATCAGAAAAATCAGAAATACAATCCATAATAATTACATGCTTCTATGACATATCCAAAATGAAATGGAAGACAATAAAAAATCCAGCTTAATGCTGGATTTTTTTATTATACTAACCATTTAGAAACTATATTCATACCAAGTTCATATTTCTTTTTCCTTTCCTCGAAATCTTTTTTATCAACTCCTATTTTTTTTAGAAATTTAGATTTATCGGAATCGTTAAGCCCATCATATATTCGGTATGTTAATTCTTTATCGGTGTCAAATATTTTATACAAGTATTTAAGAATAGTACCAGAATCGGAAAATTCTGATTTATCAATATTAGAATATTTATCTATATCTTTTTTCTTAAATTGTTTTAGTGTCCAATCATATATGTATAAAAATTGATGGCTCCACGTTAATAAATCTCCATTATTAGGAAATCTTTTCATTACCCTCTGTGAGGAATCTGTCCAGTGAGCCGGTGATGTTTTTCTTACATATCCATTAGAATAAACCATTACATTGTCGGTTGGATCAGTAAGATCCAGAGTATCATTATATAATCTCATATTCATATGTCTTTTCATTACATCAGTACTCGAATCATAATAGCCAACTGCTTTGAGTAATTGAAATGATGGGAGTTCCTTGACGTCATCCAGAGTATAATTATAATTGGATCCAGATTCAAATATTTTAAAGGTCATTAAGTTTTTCATCGAATATATATCTAAAAAAATAAAATGGTTGGAGCTATAGTTATAAAAGGATTGGATATACACCATGCAAAAATCAAATGGGGAGAAGAGTTTGTTGATGATGTACTTATGAAATGCAGCAGTAAGCACCCATCGGTTTTATACGAATCATCTGACGATCCAAAAATAAGAGAATGTTTAGAAATGCTATTTAAGGAAGCATTATAAAAGTCAATCCTCCAAGGATTGACTTTTTCTTTTTAATCTAGGTAAGCTAACCTTTTTGTCTGAAATCCAAAAATAGATTCCAAAGAAGAAAGCCGAGAGGCAATAAAATATGCCATCTGTTACTAGAT
>CALAYS010000083.1 GCA_937895515.1 uncultured bacterium | reverse complement strand
CTAGTAACCCAAAAAGCTAAAATTAATTACAACAGCAGTCCCGATGCTAAGTATTATAAAACACGTATTAATTCAAGCTATAAAGCGAATAAAGTAGACTTTGCCAGCTACTATATTACAACTATCTGGGGTTGTGGTACGGGTTGTATTACTGGCGTTATGGTTGATGTTCGCGATGGGAAAATTTATGATTTACCGTTAGGTGAAGAGACTTCATCAACAGGGTGTTATTCAAGTGGTTCTGTAGATGATGAGACAAGCTATACCGCATTTAGTCGCTTATTTGTAAAAGGAACGTGCAGTGAGACGGAAATTGAAAATACGCCAAATTATAAACAAGAACAAAAGTTTTTTATTAATGTGTGGAATGAGTCAAAAAAGAAATTTGAGCTAGTCAAAATTGTTGAAAAAACTGATATCAAGAAAAAAGCTTATTAGGTTTTTGTGGCTTTGTGGTTAAGCTATTGAATTAAATATAAAATAGAATAAAGTGGCTATGGTTAAACGGGAGATATTATATGAGTCAAGGTAAATATTGTTCTGGTTGCAAGCAAACAGTTGCAAAATTGGACAAAAATGGCTACTGCAGCCGTTGTTATGCTCAGTCGTTTGGTGCATCAATTGGCAATGTAGCTTATGAACATCTGGAAAAATTTGCAATTAAATTCATGCCAAAATGGTTATTCAAGCTTCTCATGACTGTTGTTATCGGAGTGTTATTATACTTCTTTATGCATAAGTAGAATTACAGTCTAACAAAATTCAGGCTTAACTTGATTAAGTCTAGTAGAAATGAGTTGTCAAATTTTGTAGTATGGTACAGCTTGAGTTAAGGTTAAATAAAATAATTTGTTAATAAACAGAGAAAACATAATGTCGGTTAAGTTGTCGCAGGACGTCATTGTTCAAAAGCACAATAAAAACCCATGTATTAGGTAGATAGGTTTGATTTTAACTTGAGGGGGAATATGCGGCAAAAACTTGTAGTACTAACTGGTGCTGGGATGAGTGCTGAAAGTGGTTTAAAAACTTTTCGCGATATGGGTGGTTTGTGGGAGGA
>CALAYS010000082.1 GCA_937895515.1 uncultured bacterium | reverse complement strand
CTATCTTTATTCACTTGTACTAGTACTCCTACTGCTTGTTCTCCTCCCATGACGGAAATCTTTCCACTTGGCCACATAAATAAGTATCTTGGATCAAATGCTCTACCGCACATACCGTAGTTTCCTGCGCCGAAAGATCCATTCATAATTACTGTTAGTTTAGGAACATTAGCGTTTGATACCGCATGTACCATTTTTGCACCGTGTTTTGCGATTCCTTCATGTTCGTATTTTTTTCCTACCATGAATCCGGTAATGTTTTGTAAAAATATCAATGGAATTTTTCTTTGACTACATAATTCAATGAAGTGTGTACCTTTTAGGGTTGACTCTGGGAATAGTATTCCATTATTTCCTAATACTCCTACAGGATAACCGTATAAATGAGTAAATCCACAAATCAGTGTTTTACCGTACTCTTTTTTGAATTCCTGTAATCTGTAAAATAATAATAGTTTTTTATATTTAATTAAATTTTCTTACTTGCTTCCATCAAATACTCTTGCTATCACTTCTCTCACATCATATTGCTTACGGAAATCCGTAGGGACAATTCCATTTAATTCACTAGCGCTATACAAAGGCTCCTCAGGAGTAATCTGCTTCTGTAAATTTTCAGTCAAATAAGAGTTGTGATTTAAATTTGCCACTATGTTTCTTGCAATTTCTAAAGCATGTAACTCGTTATTCGCATAATGATCACTTACTCCTGAAATTTTGCAATGAACATCAGCGCCACCTAATTGCTCTGGGGTAACTACTTCCCCTGTAGCTGCTTTCACAAGGGGAGGACCGCCTAAAAATATAGTTCCACTATTTTTCACTATAACTGATTCATCAGATAATGCTGGTACATATGCTCCTCCAGCAGTGCAACTACCTAATACTACTGAGATCTAATTTAATTAATAAATTAATGAAATCTTTTTTCGAAAAGTTTGATCTAATAGGTGGTTCTTTAAACTTTAATTATAATAAAAATCACTTCAAAACGGTAGTTGGCGGTTTGTTTAGTATTTTTATTATGCTAATTTTAAGCTTAATGATTGTAGCATTTGGACATGATTTTTATAAAAGAATAATTCCTCTTTTGTAATTTTAAAAACTCCAACACAACGGTGACTATTGCATAAATTGTTATGGGAACATTCTAAAACTTCATCAACTATCGAATCAGTTATTTTATTAGGTAAATTTTCTTTAGTTAAAGTAGGGCTATATTGATTAACTATTGGATCTCTATATAAATAATTATGATGTATTATTTCTTCTTTTGTTAAAGGAAAAAATTCTTGTGCTGCAGATTCATTATAAGCAAAAGCCATACAAATTTGTGGAAAATATTCACCATATTTATAAACAATACCTTTTTCATCTATATAAGGTACATCCATCATTTGTTGTTTTATTTTTTCTTTTAATTCAAAATATTCATCTTTCTCATATTGCTTATTAAAGATACAGTATTTATTACTTTGTAAACTAACAGAACCAAATAAATCTTGTACATTTAAACAAAAATCAGTATATTCACTATTTACAGTTCCATTTCCAATAGAAACAAAGTGGGAATTACTCGAACCTTTTGCTCCACCATGAACTTCATACAAAAGTTCTCCTGGCAGAGAACCAAAAACATCATAAGAATCTTTTAACCCAACTGTCCGCATAACAAATTTACAGTTTTCACTTTCTGTTACATGAAAAGATTTATTTACATTATTTGATTTAACAACATTGTCCCCTGTACAATTATTAGAACCAGTTAAATTAGCAAATTTATGGATAGAGTTTTTAACTAATTTATCAAATTCAATTTTTAAATTACTAATTTCATACAATGAAGAGAAATCTAAATTATCCATTTCATTTTTATATTCTTCTTTTGTTAATTGTTTATTTTTAAAATAATACTGTTTATTACGAACATTTGATGACATAAAACAATCTATACAATTAACACAATCGTATAAGAATTTAGAACTAACACATTCACGGCAATCAATTAAATAAGAAGAATTTGAGCTTTTACTTGTTTGAACACAAAAATAACAATACTGGCAGTCAATAATATTGTAACAATCCATACAATCATTACAGCGGTCAGCACTACGGGTATAATAAATCCAATTAGAATCTGTTGTTGTAAAAGATAAATAAATATCTTTTGAGTTTAAAATATAATTACCATATTCACAATTTTGACTAGAAACTTCATGCTTTGCTTTATGTGGAACTCTTTTTTGAAGTTCTGAAAACTGTTCAAAAAATGAACGAGAGAAATCATAATCCATACCATAGTCTAATGGATTCCATTTATCGGAAGAATAGCAATCTGTACAATAAATTATATATTTATTGTCAGGATGATATATAGTGAAAATAGATTTAGAACATAAATCACATTGTGCTTTAAAAAGAACTCTTTCATTTCTATTTCTTAGTCTACGTATCATCCGACACTCGGGGCAAAATGTTGGAGCTGGGACATGGATTTTGTCATAAAATGCAAAATCTTCTGACTCAATTTTAAAGTCATTTTTACAATTTTGACATTGTTTAGTCTCTTCCATATATTAAAACTATACCACAATATAAAGCAAAAACCAGCCTATAAATAGGCTGGTTTTTAAAGATTAAATTTATATAAATTTAATCTTTCTTTTCTTCTTCTGTTGATTTACTGTGTCCACCGGCGTCAACTTCATAAGATGTATTTTGTTGTTCAAAGAAATTAACAAGCTCGAACACATCAGTAGATGTTGCCATCCATTTTGCAGGATTAGTTACATTGTATTCTGTTGCCATACCTAGCTCTTCCAACCGGCGATCAGCAACATATTTTACATATTGGTTAACATATTCAGAATTAAGACCCAAAATTCCATTTGGGAATAAATCTTTGTTGTACGCTAATTCCAAATTAACACCTTCGATTATGATATTGCGAACTTCTTCTGCAAAATCTTCAGTTAACAAATCTGGGTTTTCTTCAAGAATATTCAAAACAAGGTTAATACCAAATTTTAAATGCAGTGATTCATCACGCAGTACCCAGTTAAGCATTGAACCAAAGTTTCTTAGTTTGTTTCTTTGACGGAAAGAGAAAATAACCATAAATCCAGAATAAAACCAAATACCTTCCATCACAATATTGTAAGCTACAAGATTGCGAATAAATTCTTTACGGCCTTCGGTAGTTTCGATATTCAAAGTTACCTCGGTCATTTTTTTAAGATATTTGTTAATATAATCTTCTTTGGCTACCATTGACGGAGTCATAGTGTGGACTTTATAAACCTCTTCACGATCCATAGGGAAAGTTTCAAGTACATATTCAAAAGCAACACAGTGGTTAGCTTCTTCCCACATTTGTTTAGCAATATACAAATGACATTCTGGAGATTTAAGATATGGATACACACCCAGTGCTAATGCTCGGTTAACAATAAGTTCTGCTGGGTTAAAGAACGCCATCAAGAATTTAACTGCATGCCGTTCATCGTCGGTCATGTCGTTCCAGTCTTTAATGTCTTCCCCTAATGGGATTTCGTGTGGGAACCAAGTATTACGCACTGCTTGTTGATACAAATCATAAGCCCATTTGTATTTCATTGGGTGAAGAGATGTATCTTTGGGTTCTGGTTTTCCTAACAACATATATTTATATTATTAAACTTATAATTATTGGCAACTTTCGCAAATTAGAGCATCTTGAGGGTCTTCTGAGACATGTACTGTCACTGCTGGTCGGCCATCATTTGTTGGAACTTTAACTTCAGTTTCAACAACTTCAGCGACATTATTAGTTTCAACATTGGAAACTACTTCACTAATCGTGGCTTTTGCACGAAGCGCTCCAAAGCCTAGTTTGCCCATAGATTGCGCTTTGTTAACTGATACAGTACTTTGTTCAGCTGTATGACGAGGCTTCATATGAAGGTAATATGTAGTCTTTAAGCCCTTTTCCCAAGCAGCACTGTAGATGTTCATAACTTCATCAATATCACGAGTTTCAAGATACATATTACGAGAGATAGCTTGGTCTACCCATTTTTGAGCTCTGGCTGCTACTTCGATAAATGCATAAGCAGATACAGAGAATGATGTTTTGTAAATGTGCTTGATATGGTCTGGAATTAATTCAATGGCTTCTAGATCACCTTGGTTTGTTAGTATTTCATCACGAACTTTATCCCAAATATTAATTTCTTTAAGAGCAGTAACAAGGTTTGGGTTGATTTCCAAATATTTACCAGAAATTTTATTACGAGAAAACATTTGTGCAAAACGCGGGTCAATACCTGGTGAAGTACCAGCAACAAGCCCAATATTAGCATTTGGAGCAATAGCCATTAATGTTGCATTACGAATTCCATTTTTAACTTTTGCACGTAACGCATCCCAGTCAACAATAGGATTAATCATGTTAGCTACTTTGGGTACAGTTAATTCAATTCCACGTTCGTATTCCAAAGTTGCTAGTGTATCGACAGGCACCATACCACGGCTCCAACCTGATCCTGCAAAGTTTTTATAACTACCACGCTCTTGTGCTAAATTAGCGGATTCATCAATTGCACAGTATGAAATAAATTCAAAAACTTTATCAGCAATGTCGTATGAGCCTTGGTCTTCGTATGAAAAACCTAATTGTTCGATTGTGTCAGTGAATCCCATAAGACCAAGACCAACTGCACGGTTTTCATCATCAGCTCTTTGGGCTTCAACTATTGGTGGTTCATTCACATCAATAAGGTTATCCAGCTGACGAGTAGCAAGACGAACTGACTCTTCAAGAAGTGTCCAATCAATTTGTTTGTCTTTAATATGACGAGAAAGGTTAATAGAGATTAAATTACAAACAGCAATATTGTTACGGTCAGTTGGAAGAGTAATTTCAGTACATAGGTTTGAACAATGAATTGTTCCAGTATTGTTATTTAATGCACGAGAATTAATTGTATCTTTCCAAGTTAGCCATGGGTGAGATGTTGTTTCAAGCGATACAAGAATATTTTTGTATTGTTGAGTAGCTGGAATTTTGTTCCAGTTTTTAATTTGACCATTTTCTGCCATTACGCAGTATTCATTATAGCGTTTTGCAAAAGCATCACCATATAATTCATTCAAATCTTTAACTTCATTTGGGTCGAACAAATACCAGTCTTCCCCGGATTTGACTCGGCGCATAAATTCGTCAGAGATAAACACAGCAGTATTAGCTGTACGAGCACGACGGTAATCGTCACCTGCATTTTGTTTTAAATCAATAAAGTCTTGGAAATTAAGATGCCAGTTTTCCATATAGAAACATAGTGCACCTTTTTTCTTACCGCCACGTTGAACAGCACGAACCGCAGAGTCGATAATATGTAAAAATGGAATTGGTCCACTAGACTGAGTATTGTTAGATGAAAGAATAGACCCTTCAGCACGAAGTTTTGTAACAGAAAGTCCAATACCACCAGTAGCCTTTGATAAAAGAAGAACATCAGAAACTGTTTTACCAATGTGTTCCATATCATCATGGATTTCCATTAAATAACAGTTTGAAAGACTTGACCGCAATGTACCTGCACCAATGTTAGTTGACCCCGCAGAAAGATATTCAAGGCGTGACATTTTGTTATAAAACTTTTCTGCCCACATGTTAGGATCAGTCTCATTAATTGCCATTGCCATAGCAATACGCATCCAAAAATATTGTGGGGTCTCAACAGGGTTACCATCTGTACCTTTGGTTAAATAACGGTTTTGCATTGATGATAGACCAGAATAGAAATACAATTCATCATTTTCAGGTTTAAGAAAATTACCAAGACGATCAAGGTCGAATTTACTTACTAGATTAGGGTGGAATACTTTATTAGCTACACCATTTTCAATACAAGTTCTAAAACCTGCATTATGAACCTTTTCGAACTCAGCTTCATCATAAGGCCCAAGAACATGCTTGTAGATTACTTTTAAAAGTAAACGAGTAGCGATTTTGTCGAATTCAATGTCTTCTTGGACATTTTGAAGTGCAGCATTAATAGTTGCAATATCAAGTTCGTCCGTCGTTATCCCATCATAAAGAGTTAACTCTGTTTCAGAGGCAATTTGCATTACTTTTGAAGTAACATCCGTTAAACCAAAACTAGCTCTTTCAATAGAACGGTTAATATGATCTGCATTAAAAGGCTCTTTTGTACCGTCTCGATGGGTGATTTGAATCGACATTTGTATTTATAAAAAATTATCACTAATAATTAATTTTGTATCCCCTTGGACTATCATCATACCAAAAATTTGACCTAAAAAAACTGTGGATAACTACATTTTTACCCTATTTTTTACTTTTAAGATTAATAAAACACTCTCGTCAAGTAAAGCGAAAAAACGCTCTCATTTGAAAGCATTTTTTCACAAAAATTTTTTGGAATTTTAAAAAAAGTAAAGAAGAATTCTAAAACCAACCTAAAAGAAAAGCAAAAGTAAAAAGTACACCCAAAACTCCAAGAACTGGATGAATTTTCCACAAGATTATGTCAGCAATAATGATTAAAGCAAAATAAACATAACCGATTGATTGAATTGTAGCTAAAACTTTAGTAAAAAACATATTAATTTGTAGTATTGCTGTTAGTATCTTCGACTACTGATTCAGTTGTAACTGTGTGTGCTGGAATTTCTGTTGGCTGAACTTCAATAACAGTACTAGAATTAGCCATTACATTATTTTTAGGTGCTAAAATAACATAGACATAAGCCCAAGCAATAATTATTGTTGGCATTGCCCATAGTAGTCCAATACCTAGTGCAATAGCTCCAAGAAGCATTACTCCAATAGAAACTATAGAAACCCAAATAATTGACCAAACCTTATCTTTTGTTATTTCCCAAGACTTTTTAATACTAGCTATAGCCCAAGAACCGTCTTCAAGTGATACAAAGATTGCAAAGTACATTCGGATTCCATAATAAATAAAAGCAATGAAACATAATAAAATGATTATACCCCCAATGGTTATCATAATAACACTATGTTCTTTTATTCCAGATAACATTAAAAATACGACTGGAACTGTCATAATACCTATCATAGCCATTAAAGCAAGTTCGTAGACAATATATGACCAAAGAGCACGGAAACCATTTTTAGGCCAAGTAAAAAAAGTTTTAAGTGTTACCTCTTCCCCACGAGCAATTTTAATAAATGTAAAATAACCAGACATTAATAAATAAATAACTCCGAAAATATTTAATACTGGGATCATGGAACAAACAACATAAACAACGAGCCATAAAAGAAACTGCCAAAAATACTTTTTAGCGTTTGTAAAACCGAAAGAAAATATTTCTTTGGGTGATAAATTTTGTGTTGGATTCATATAAAATATTATAACATAATAAAATAAGGTAATAAAAGGGGGCGCCCCGCATAGCGGGGCGCCCCCTTTAAAACTAGTCAACCATTTGGATACCCATAGAACGAGCTGAACCTGCAATAATTTTAACCGCACCATCAAGGTCTTTAGCATTTAAGTCCTTCATTTTGCGTTTTGCAATTTCTTCTGCTTGAGCACGAGTGATTTTACCTGCTTTACTTGTACCTGGTTTCCCAGCACCTTTTTCAAGTCCAGCGGCTTTTAAAATCATTCCTGTTACAGGAGGAGTTTTGATTACGAAATCATAAGTTCGGTCTTCGTAAACTGTTAGTTTTACACCAACTGTTTCGCCCATGTATTCTTGTGATGCAGCATTAAACTTTGCACAAAAATCTGCAATGTTAACACCGGCTTGACCAAGAACTGGACCAAGTGGTGGCGCTGGAGTTGCTTTTCCAGCTGGAGCTAAGAATTTAGCATTTTTAATTATTTTTTTTGCCATACGTTTTTGTTTATTTGTCGTCTTGGGAGAAGCGTGCCCCCGACATTAATTCGGGCCCCAAGGCGTCTATTAATCTACTATAGTTTCTTTACCTGCAAAAAGTCAAGTTCTACTGGAGTCTCTCGACCAAAAAGTGAAACTAAGACTTTTACTTTTCCATGAATTGTATCAACTTCTGAAATGATACCTTCTAAATCTTTAAATGGACCATCGGTGATTTTGATTGGTTCATCCATTGAATAAAGTGCTGTATATTTAGCCTCTTCAGTTTTATTCATTGATTTAAACAAACCATCAACTTCTTTTTGATTAAGTGGAACTGGGTTAACCCCTGCCCCAACGAAACCTGTTACGCGTGGAGTATTCCGCACTACATACCATGAATCATCAGTTACGATCATATCAACTAATACATAACCGGGGTAAGTTTTTTCTTCAACTTCAACACGCTTGTTACCTTTGATTTTTATTTTCTTTTCTGTTGGAACAACTACATTAAAAATTTTATCTTGCATCCCTAATGAGTCTATACGCTGACGAAGGTTTCTTAAAACCGCATTTTCATATCCAGCATATGTGTGTACTGCGTACCAATTACGCTCACCTTCTCCTTGTTTAGCCATATTGTATTTAAAAAATTAAACTATTAAAGACCAAGCAATTTTGCAAGACCAACTTTAAAAAGAGAATCGAACAAACCACACAAATAACCAACAACAAGAGCAATCGCAATAACGATTCCTGTGTGAGTCATAGTTAATGGCCATTTTGGCCAAACAACATTACTTAATTCTAATTTAGTTTCCTTTAAATATGTGGTTATTTTTTCCATATAATATATAAATTAACGGGCATTTTTAAAAGCCCTTTCGGGGCCCTATAAAACTAATATACACCTAAAAGAGCCAAAAGTCAAACACCTTAATATAAATGAGTTTAATTAATAATTATTTACAAATAAAGCTTTATGTGTTATTATACTGGCAATTGAAACATATGAAAAATATACACAAAATCGCCTTTTTAGGCCTAGTTCTTTTAGGCTTTTTTAGTAAAAAAGCAAGTGCTCAAACCACTGAAACCTTTATAAGTCGAACAATTAAAATTGATTCAGTCTTTATAAATTTTGGGTTCAGCCCTGACCTAAATCCAAATGTAAACCCAAAGGATCTAATCCAGTCCGGAAACGATACAATCTGGCTAGTACTACCAGCTGATTATCATTACATGTATAAGAACGAGTTTATTATGGAGGTCCATAGCCCAGGAGAGGACAAATCCACAAAAATAAACTCCTTATACAAAAATAATAACAAGGGGCGAAAAACCCTTATTACAGCAGGAACGAAAATACCAAAACTTGTTTATCTTTTTTTGTAATAAAATCCTAACCAAAAATATACAAAAACGCGTCACCAATTAAGGTGACGCAATTTTTATTTTACTTGGTAGTTGAACTACCAAGTGTTATTTTATTTCGTAAGTAATAGTTACATTTGAACTATATTTGTTTTCCCCTGCTGGCAATTGTGGAACTACTGATTTTGTAGCAAAACTACTAACCATAGCACTGTCATACATTGGGTATGCCCCACCACCATTATTTTCAGAAAAACTTTGAATTTTACCAAGTTTTACACCTAATTGATCCGCTAGAACTTTAGCTTTTTCTTTTGCTTTATTTATAGCATCAGTGCGAGCTTGGTTTTTTGCATCATCTTCATTTTTTAATGAAAAGTTTGGACCATTTACATTTGTAGCTCCTAGTTCAGCTAATTTTGATGAGATTTCTCCAGCTTTATCTAAATCACTAATTTTAACAGTTACAGTATTTGTAAATGTATATCCTGAGATTTTAGAATTTGATGGCGGGCAGTATCCACCATAAACACAAGGAGCACTGACATATTCATACTTAGGATTTACAGAAAGATCAATATTTTTTAATTCTTTATCTGTCATTTTGTAATCTTTTTTAAGAGTATCTAAAATTTTATTCATAATTTCACTACCTGTATCTTTAGCGATTTTTTGAGTAGCTCCATCTTTTTGTACTGTAAAAGTAAACATGGCAGTATCTGGAATTGCAAAATATTCACCATCACCCGACACAGAGATAGTTGCTACTGGTTTATCTTTAACGTCACCACGAAGTGATCCATAAGCATTAGCTAAAAAGAATATTGATAGACAAACGCCAGCAACAATAATAAGACCTGATAAAAGTTTTTTATTTTCAAACATATTTATATATATTAACTAGTATAGGTACATTATAGCATGGCTTCAATAAAGCAGAAAATAAGATGATTTTGAGTACGCAGGAGGGTAGGAGGGTTGGTAGCGCACGGAAAAATTAACTTATTTTCTGCTTTATAAGCTTACCTATTCATCACATCGCTAACGATTTTACCATCAGCTAAAAAGATAGTACGGTCAGCTAGTTTGGCATATTCAGGCTCGTGGGTAACCATAATTATGGTTTGACCTTCTTTATTTAAATCTAAAAAGTTTTGAATTATATGGTCAGATGTTTCGGAATCCAGATTCGCTGTTGGCTCGTCAGCAAAAATAATTTTTGGGTTATGAGCTATAGCGCGCGCAATGGCTACGCGTTGCTGTTGACCACCAGAGAGCTGTGAAGGTAGGTTATTTAATCTATCACCTAGTCCAACTTTTTCCATTGCTAGTTTTGCTTTTTCTTCAGATTCTTTTTGAGTATAGCCTTGCATTAAAAGTGGAACCACAACATTTTCCAATGCTGTTAATGATGGAATAATTGCATAGTCTTGGAAAATATAGCCCAAGTCATTAAGCCGTATCATTGTACGCTCTTCTTCATTAAGCCCAACAACTTCAATATTATCAATCTTAATACTGCCATGCGTTGGTTCATCGAGTAACCCTAGTTGATAAAGAAGGGTTGATTTACCAGACCCCGATTTACCAGAAATTGTTAAAAATTGTCCCTCTGGAATAGAAAAAGTTAAATCATCAATGGCTCTGATTTCGGTATCACCGCTTTGGAATATTTTACTAATTTTGTTTACTTGTATCATATAATTTATCTTCCTAAGATTGCGCTTAATGTGTTTTGTCTTACGACTATCCGAGCTGGAATATAACCCGCAATAAGTGTTGCAATTAACAATATTATTGCACGCTTGATTGTACCAAATAAAGTTGCTACAAGTATTCCATCTGAAAAAGGAAAATCAATTGGGTTTGCTGTAAAGAATGGTTTAATTATTGCAAAAGTCAAAACCATACCAATTGCAATTCCTAAAAATGCATAAATCATGGCTTGCATCATATATGAATACAATATAGCCTTTTTATTAATACCAATACCTTTTAAAATACCAATAAAGCGTCTTCTGGTAATTGCATTAACAAAGATAACAATAAAAATTGTAATACACGCAACAATTAGACCAATACCCGAAATAGCGTTACCAAGTATAGCAAATGTACCTTTGATATCTTTTAAGAATTTAGGAATAGCTTCATCAAAAGTTTGGATTCTAGCATAATCATCTACTCCACTATCAACTAAAAATTGTTTCATCCCAGAATCAGTATAACCATCTTTTAATTTTATTGAGATACCATCAGCATTTAAATTATCTTGTCCTGAAAGTTTACGAACCTCACTATCTACAGTCAAAATAACATTATCAAACTGATCAACCTTGGATGATAAGATACCCTTTACATAATATTCTTTAGAATTTTTACCAACAGTTACTTTTACACGGTCACCAATTTTTATATCTTTAAGAGTCTGGAAACCAGGAGATTCAATAGGGGTAAATTCATAAAGTAAATTTTTACCAATTAAAACACTATCAAAATCAGTTGGAGTTAATGTTTCTCCACGGATTACGAATTTTGAAAAACCAGAAAAAGCTTCTTCTTGATTAACATCAATACCTGTTAATGTCCCACCGGCACCATTACGAATATCACCATCTTTAATAGTTGAGCGATAGTCGGACGATACCCTAGCTGAAGCTATATAGCGTACGGTATGACTTTTATAACCAGGATAAGTTTTAACAATATCAACAATTTCCGGAGTATGTTCAATATTGGGTTTATTTAAAAAGGCTGAAACAACAACATCTCCTGAACCATAATTGCGAGCGGCGTTCTCTGAACCTTCAATAAGACCCACCAATATACCCGAAACAACGACTAGATTTAAAAAAGTAAAAATCATCACGGATACAATTAAAACTGTTGTCCAAATATTTGCCCGTTTGATATCTCTTTTCGCTAAGAAAAACCCAACTTTTAAATTTTGAGAAAAAGAATTTTCTTTTTTGAGTTTTTCTTTGTCCATAGTTATAAAACTATTAAGATTTTTCTACTAATGCAACTTTATCACCCACATTTAAACCACTGACAATTTCAACTAAATTTCCGCTACCAACAATACCTGTTGTGACGGGTACTTCTTTATAGCTTTTCTTTTTTTCATTAGTGATAACTAATACATAACTCTTACCATCACGCTTAGTAACTGATGCATTAGGTATTGCCAGTACACCATTTTTTTGGCCAGTAGTAATAACCAGGTTTGCATTCATACCAGGTTTAACCTTTTTATCTTTTTCATCAAGAGAAACTTTGATTTTGTAATTAACAATACCATCGGTTATGGTTGCTCCTGGTTCAACTTGAGTAACTGTTCCAGTGAAATATTCATTAGGACCATAAGCATCAATAGTTAAATCAACTTTTTGATCAACCGCAACTTCGGTAATGTTTGATTCATTAATGTTTGATTCAACATATAATTTACTAACATCTTGAACAACAATTACAGTCTCTAAAGCTTTAGCTAATTCACCATTTTTTAAATCCATTTTTGTAACTGTTCCATCGGCTGGGGCGCGAATTACGGTATTTTCATATGCACCCAAAGCACTTTGAAGTTGACCTTGTGCACGAAGAACTTCAGCTTGTTTTAAATCAATATCTACAGGACGAGCGGCGGCTTTCTTTAAATCAAGGTTAGCTTGTGCAGAATCAACAGATCCTTGGGCTGATTGAACTGCAGAATCTCGGTTTTCAATAGCATTGTTATAAAGACTTAAATTTGTAGAATAACTAGTACTAGCAGTATTAGGTATAATGACTTTCCAAGATTCATTATATCCAACAGAAGTAGGAAATGTTATAAACAAACCATATTTACCAAGAGCAATTGGACTATTTGTATTTATAGTAATAGTTCCAGAGTCCCCTGTTGTACTAGAAAAAGTTGCATACCCACCGCCACCAGTTGCAGATGGGTTAATTGTATATTCTGTTGGATCACTTCCTCGGTAAACTCCACTAATAGTTGGTGTTGGCATACTACTGTTAGCATAAATAGAAACGGCAGAAAGTGAGCTAGAATATAATGTTTGTCTTGCATTATTAACTAAAATATCTTGAGCTCTTTTTGTACTATTTAAAGAATCTTTCGCATTTTGAAGAGCAACTTCGGCAATTCGAACTTCTTCTGTAGTAGAGCCTTCGATAGTTTTAGCTAGTTGCGCCTGAGCAGATGCTAGTGATGCGCGAGCTTGGGTTACAGCACCTAGCTCATTGCCATTTTTAAGAGTAGCTAAAACTTGGCCTTTATAGACCTTGTCCCCTACTTTTACATTTACGGTTTGAACTAAATCACTAGTTTTAAACGACAAATTTAAATCAGTTACAGATGTAACACTACCCGATGATTTAACAGTGGAAATTAAATCTTTAGTTTCAACTGGAACGACAGTAATTAAATCAGGATCAATGGTTTTGGGTTTAACAACGTTCCAAATAATCAATAAAACAACTAACAAAACCACTCCACGGATGATCTTTTTCTTTAGTGGCCAAGTTTTAATATTTGATATATATGTGGCTATTTTTGCCAAAAATGTTTTAAATTTTTCTTTCATAAAGCCATTCTAGCACAAAATGGCATAAAGATTAAATTAATAAAAAACCCCACTAGGAGTGGGATTTTTTAAAATATATTTGAAATTATTTTCTTGCGGCGACGATGTCTTTTTCTACGTTTGGTGGAACAATATCATAACGAGAGAATTCCATAGTAAATGAAGCACGGCCTTCTGTCATAGAGCGGAGTGAGTTAATGTAACCAAACATTTCTGAAAGTGGAACAGTAGCGCGGATAACTTTGTTCATACCACGCTCTTCCATACCTTCAACTAATCCACGTTTTGATGAAAGATTACCTGTGATGTCTCCCATGAATTTTTCTGGAGTAACAACTTCAACTTTCATCATAGGTTCTAGAATAACTGGGCGAGCTAATTTACATGCATCTTGGATAGCCATACTAGCTGCGATTTTGAAAGCCATTTCGTTAGAGTCAACATCATGGTATGTACCATCATATAGTTCAACTGAAACATTAACCATTTTAAATCCAGCAACAACTCCACGATCAAGTCCTTCTTTGAAACCTTTTTCACAAGCAGGAATATATTCACTTGGAATAGCTCCCCCTTTAAGTGTGTTTATAAATTCAAAGTGATCATCACGTTTTGTGTTTTTAGGTAGATCTTCAACATTAACAGATAGATCCATTGGTTTGATACGAATTTTTGTATGACCGTAGTTACCGCGTCCACCAGATTGTTTAATGTATTTACCTTCAGCTTCTGCAGGTTGAGTAATAGTCTCACGGTATGCCACCATTGGTTTACCAACGTTTGCATCAACAGAGAATTCGCGCTTCATACGATCAACAATAATTTCAAGGTGCAGTTCACCCATACCAGCAATGATTGTTTCGTTTGTTTCTTGATCAGTTGAAACTTTGAATGTTGGGTCTTCAGCTGCAAGACGAGAAAGTGCCATACCCATTTTTTCTTGATCAGCTTTTGTTTTTGGTTCAATACGCAAAGACACAACTGGCTCTGGGAAAACAATACGGTCAAGCTCGATTGGGCTTGATTCTGAACAAATAGTATCAGATGTAATTGTATCTTTAAGACCAACAGCTGCTGCAATTTCACCTGCAAAAACTTTCTTTACTTCCTCACGCTCGTTAGCATGCATACGCAAGATTCGGCCAATACGTTCTTTGTTACGTGTTCGAGGATTATATACATAAGAACCAGATTCTAGTGTTCCTGAATAAACACGGAAGAAAACAAGTTGTCCAACATATGGGTCAGATGCCAATTTAAATGCAAGTGCAGCAAAAGGTTCTTTATCATCTGCATGACGAACTAGTGGTTCATCAGTATTTGGATGAACTCCAGTTATAGGTGGAATATCAAGTGGTGATGGAAGATAGTCTACAACCGCGTCAAGAACTAATTGAACACCTTTGTTTTTTAGTGCACTACCTGCAAAAACTGGGAATATTTCATTATCAATAACTGCTTTTCGAAGAACTGTCTTTAATTTATCAACTGGAATTTCTTTACCTTCTAGGTAATCATTCATCATGACTTCATCGTTAAGTGCAATTTTTTCAATAAGTTCTGCACGATATTTTTCAACATCAGCTAATATATTTTCTGGGATAGAACATTCAACAATTTTATTACCCATTTCCCCTTCAAATTTGTAACCTTTCATTGTCAAAAGATCAACAACACCTTCGTGGTTTTCTTCTAGACCCATTGGCAATTGAGCACGAACAGCTTTTTTAGAAAGACGATCAAGTATAGAAGCAAAAGATTTTTCAAAATCAGCTCCTGTTCGGTCAAGTTTGTTAATAAAACAAATACGAGGAACTTTAGCTTCATCAGCATAACGCCAGTTAGTTTCAGATTGTGGTTCAACACCTGCAACTCCATCAAAAACAACAACAGCACCATCAAGAACACGAAGTGAACGTTTAACTTCAACAGTAAAGTCAATGTGCCCAGGAGTATCAATAATGTTAAATCGAACTTTTTTGTTTTTATCTGTACCAGCATATGTTGGATTCCAAAAACAAGTAACAGCAGCACTGGTAATTGTAATACCGCGCTCTTTTTCTTGTTCCATCCAGTCAGTTGTTGCTGCACCATCATGAACTTCACCAATTTTGTGACTCATTCCAGTGTAATACAAAACACGCTCTGATGTGGTTGTTTTACCAGCATCAATGTGGGCAATGATACCAAAATTACGAACTTTCTCTAGAGGATAATCTCTTTCCATATATGATTATTATTTAATATTTTATTTGATAAAAATTATTACCACGCAAAGTGAGCAAAAGCTTTGTTAGATTCAGCCATTTTGTGAGTATCAGTACGCTTTTTAACAGCAGCACCTTCATTTTTTGAAGCTAAGATTAGTTCATCAGCTAAACAATCCGCTACTGGTCGGCCTTTTTGACCACGAGCAGCAGTAATTATCCAACGAATAGCTAATGCTTGTTGACGCTCTTTACGAACTTCTCTTGGAACTTGGTAGTTAGCTCCACCAATACGGCGGCTGCGGACTTCGATAAGTGGACTTGCGTTTTTAATAGCAAGGTCAAAAACTTCAAGAGGGTTTGGGTTACCTGTTTTTTCTTTAATTATATCAAATGCACCGTAAACAATTTTCATTGCTGTATTTTTTTTACCATCCCACATTATGACGTTTATAAACTTGGAAAGTTTTTCCGAGTTATAATTCATATCAGGACCTACGATGTTTCGGTTTGTTACTTTTCTTCGCATAAATTATTTTTTCTTAGCAGCAACGTCACCAGCTTTTGGACGTTTTGCACCATATTTACTTCTTTCTTTTCGACGTTTGTCTACACCAGATGCATCAAGTCTTCCACGAACAATGTGGTAACGAACTCCAATAAGGTCTTTGACACGACCTCCGCGGATCATAACTACAGAGTGTTCTTGTAAATTGTGCCCCATACCTGGAATATAAGCAGTGACTTCCATACCGTTAGTAAGACGCACACGAGCGATTTTACGTACAGCAGAGTTAGGTTTTTTAGGAGTTGTTGTGGTTACTTTTGTACAAACCCCACGTTTAAATGGTGAAGGATAAAGTACAGGACGATTGTGAAGCGCATTAAAACCCCGTGCTAATGCTACGGATTTTGATTTGCGAACCACCTTTTTTCGGTTCTTTCGAACCAGTTGATTTACTGTTGGCATTAATTTGGAGAGTAAATTTCGTCAGATATTACGAGACCACCCACATTACTATTAAAATCCCGCATGGCGGGACATGTACGTATAAAATAACATAGCTAAGAGCAAAAAGCAAGAGCGCCCAGCATAGCTGGGCGCTCTTGCTAAAGCAATAAGAAAAAATTTTCTTATTGCTTATATACAAAAATCTATTTACCTATTTTATGAAGCTCTATATCAAAAACAAGTGTTGATCCACCTGGAATTGGGCCATAGTCATTAGGACCATAAGCTAAAGATGAAGGAATAGTTAAATGCCTTATTTCCCCTACTTTCATACCAAGTACGCCTTCTTCCCAGCCAGCAATGACTTGCCCCGCTCCAACAGTAAATGAAAATTGTTGCCCGCGTTTATAGCTCTCGTCAAAGACTGTACCATTAGTAAACATTCCACGGTAGTCAACACTAACAGTGTCCCCGCTGTGGACTTGGGCACCAGTGCCTTCTTTGGTAACTTCTATTATAAGACCGTTTTCCTTTTTAATAACTTGAATTGGTTCCATCTTAGTATCTTCATTCTTTTTATTTGATAATTTAACATCAACCGGCAGTGCATTAACATTCGTATCTGTAATTTGACCCATATCACCTATTTGTGGAACAGCAACACTTCGGCCAAAACTTTTAAAACCAACTATACCAATAATTATAATTACAACCAAAACCGCAACACCTATAAAAATATTTATATCATTCTTTTTACGCATAAATTCATTATACTAAAAATAAGACCTAGTGGGAAGTTTTTGTAATAAATAATGGATAAACATAATATAAGAATAATACAAAAACAAAACTAAGAGAAATTATAATATTTTCTAAATTATGAGTATTACTAATAATAAACAATGCTACTGCCCCAACAAGAATTGGTAGATTTGATTGATGTGAGATTTCATTTAAATATGTTTTAAAACTTACTTTAGTAAAAATATTTAACTTACTAAATATATACAAAAGAATTACCAAGATAAAAGTTGAGAACAAACTAATACACAAAACAACACTAGTTGAAAAAGTAAGAAGTGAAACAAAAATATTAAATGAAACACCAGCTCCTAAAACAAGAAAAACAACAATATCTAAATAAGATTCAAATTTTGTTAAAATATAATCTTTAGGGCTATTAATATGATCTCGCATACTAACTAAAAACCCCATAATACCTGCGGCAATAAAAGGATTAGCTCCAATTAAAAAAGATAAAGCTAAAATACCACAAAGTAGCGAAATGGAATAAATATTTTGTTCACTATTAGTATTGTCTTTATCCCAAATCAAATGATGACGATGTAGTAAATATGCACCAATAAGACCAATCAATACTCCATAAACTGTATTCATAAATGAAGCACCATACACCGGTAAATGCCTGCCAATTGAAATAACGCTATCCACTGTTACTCGACTACTAAAAACTAAAAAGTTATACAAAATAACAAAAATAACCATATCATAAGAAAAACGAACAATATCCATTCGGGGTAATGACAAACTTTTATTATGCGCACCTAAAATAGTAAGAAGCCCTGTAATACTGTATATTAAAACCTCGCTCATATTTGGGAAAACAAGTTTTAATATAAAATTAGTAACAATAAAAATTACAATAGCAGAAACTATTCCAATGATGATTGATTTTATTATTGATTTTTTAGATCCTGTAACATCTACATTAAGTCCTCGGCGAAAAACAACAAAAGAAACTGCAATTACACCTAATACTAAATAAAAATTTTGTGGTATTTCTATTACTCGATGCCAAAAATTATATCCAACCATCCCAAAAACAAAAGCTGAAATAGCATATGGGATTTGTAAATTTTTCTTAGCTTGGGTTATAACATAAATAATTAAACTAACTAAACCAATTAAAATAAAAGAATTAAATAATGTATGTTGATCCAACATCGCAAAATAAGGAACCACTGATGAGTAAACCCATGGACCAACAACAAGCAATAAAATTAAAACTAAAATAATTAATAATGTTTCTAAATGGATTGGTAATTTGCGAGATATATTTTTCATGTAATTATTATAACAAAAAACACCACATATAGTACATATGTGGTGTTTTAAAACTTAATTTAAGTTTAGATAAAAACTGGGACAAGAGCAATAAAGATTATTGCAGCTAAAACAAAAGAAACTAAAGAATAACCAGCGCTAAGACCGAATAATACCCAAGAGTCTTTTGTACTTTTATTACTCCAGATAATAGAACTTGCTTTGTTAGGCATAATAATGAAAACCCAAAACAAAGACCCAAAAAGAATTGCAGATGAATAAGTTCCAGCTTGAGCGATATTTAATATCATCAAAAATCCAAGAAACATTATAAAACTCATTACGAAATCTAGAATCATTTTTGGGATCATGCTTTTTTTACCAGAAGCCATCATTTCTGGAGTTGTGCCCATAGCTTGTCTATAAAAACGTCCGAATATTGGACCAAACCAAACATAACCCAAAGCTGTCATAACAACTGCGGCAATTAAAGGCAAAAGAAAAATTGGTAGTAACATATTACTTAATTTATTATCGATTAATTATTATGGACTTATTATATCACAAATATTTTATATTGGTACAATTATTTGTCTTTACCCCAACGCCAACTGGGCTTTTCACCTTTTTTGTAACAAATAAAAATCAAAAGACCAGTACCCACAACAATAGGAGCAATTAAACCAGTTATATTAACTATTCCAGAATTTATATTTGCACTAACCCGAAAAACAATCATGACCATAATTAAAATATATCCCAAAACCAAAGCCCAGCCTTGCCAAGTTATAGGCGTCCAACCCCAGCCATATGATTTAGCTTTAAACCAAAGTTCCCCTTTAGAATCTTTATCCATATTTATATTATACCACTAAACTTTTTATAGTTTCTAGTAAAGTATTTCGGTATTCCCCATTAAAATTATGATTACCATCGATATTAATTGATTCTACATTTTTTATTTCTACATAATTATTTTTATCTAAAATTTCATCTTGGTTAGCGTTAACCATAGTAACATCATTTGATAAAGCTAAATTATTATAAATATCAATTGGGTTAATATTTTTAGCTTCTTGCCAAAAATCTTTATGTACTATTGAAACGGTTCCATCATTACGCGCTAGTTTAGAGACTCCATCAAAATTTATTTCAGTGCCGGGTCTTTGTTTAAAAAGCTCGATCAATTTTTGCATTTTTAAATCAAAAGGCGGAGCCAACAATATTACTTTACGAATTCCAGTGGGATTAACTAACCCAGTTATAATGCAGCCTTGGGAATGTGCAATGATATCTATAACTGCATTTGGGTTTTTAATTTTAGTTTCATTAATAATATTTTCTAAAATATTTTTTTGCTCGCCAAAGGGCCGAATTGTAATTGTATCGGCAGATTCATCTATAATATTATAATCAAACAAAACACATTCTATCCCATCTCCAAGCATGGAAACAATATCGGTAAACATCCCCCGAGAATCCTTCTTAACCCCAAACCCGTGAGAAAATATTACAATGTGTTTTTGTGTGGACATTTATTTGATTTCATTATAATAATTTTTACCTGTGGTATAAGATTCTATAGCTAGTAGTGACTGGCGGAATATTGGATTTGGTAAATTATCTAAATCATACCAATTCCAGTCTTCACTTTTTTCTGGTTCCATAATTTGCGGAACTCCACTTTCCCAATCAGCAGTAAAACAAATATTTATATAATGTTTAGGTTTGTAAAATAAAATATCTGCAACATGTAAAAATTTGATATTTTTTATTTTTATTCCAGTTTCTTCGAATACTTCTCTATTTACTGCATCTTCAAACGATTCCATATATTCCAAGTGCCCTCCTGGACAACAATACTCACCCTCTCCATGAGAAGCTTTACGCCGAGCCATTAAGACTTTTCCGTCTTTAAAAACCATTACCCCGACTCCAACTTTTATTTGTGGCGTTTCCATATAATTAACTAAACTAATGAACCATATATTTTATTATACAGATCAGGATTTTTTAATTTTAAATATACTTCTCTTTTCATTGGAATTTTCTTTAACTCTATGCCGTACTGATTTATAAAATTAATAATTTCGGACTCGGCTTGTTCTATCTGATTTTCATTTTCTACCATCACTTCTATCTCACACAATTTATAACCAAAATCCATATCATCAAGATCAATGTTAAATATTCCTTTTTTATATTTTTTGCGATTATTAACATAATCACTAAAAACTATCATATTATGGTCTATAAAATCTTGGATTGATCCAGTAATGTTAAGATATTTTTTTATCTCTTCTTCGTCTTCTATTTCAGAATTTATAACATTACCGTAGTTATCAGTTTTTTGTTTAATTTTTACTTCAAAACTTCCATTTCTATTTCGTAATCGAATACCATTATTTAACAACCTTAAATCTTCATAATCATAATAAATATCATGATTTATTGAACCTTTTATGAAATCTGCCCCTTCAAGCATACTTTTTAATTGCTCATCTGTTGGTTGGAATTTTTTCTCTACTTCAATCATAATATTTTATTCCCCTAATTCTTTTAAAGCTTGTGTTGCGTAAAATTTAACATTTGGGACAAGTTCAGTATTTTCTAAATCTTCTAAACTAAACCATTTAGTATCCGATCCTTTTTCATGATCTAAGATAGAATCAGAGACTGTATCATCATCTGCTGTTGCAAAATAAACAAAACAAACATGCTCGTGTATATCATTTACAATATGTCTACATAAATATTTTGGACCGACTAATGATTTAAAATCATCCGTCTCAAAATCAGGACCATTATAACCAACGATTTTTATATCAAGACCAACTTCTTCTTTAACTTCACGAACTGCAGCCTGTGTTGGGTCTTCATCCAGTTCAATATGCCCACCAACAGAAAGCCAGTATTTAAATTTATCATGCATCCGAAGAAGAACTTTATTTTTATGAACAATAAATACTTCTACAGTAAAATCTATCTTTTCGTGAATATGCGGCATACTATTTCCCTGGTCTTTTAATTATTAATTCTTCTTCTGGTTTTTCTGAATTTAAATTATCCATTATTTTTTCTACAACATATTCTGGTGTCATATAATCATCTATATTGTCTGGTTTTTGATTTCGCCAAAGATCGGTCTGTATTCCACCTGGATAAATAGACATTATTGAAATTCCAGAATCAATATTCTCTGCTCGCAAAGCTTTAGTATAACCATTTACTGCCCATTTACTAGCAGCATAAATTTTATTAAGTAGTGAACGAGTAGAATCAAGAGCTGCACTTGAAATAATATTTATTATTAAACCTTGTTTAGAATTTGCCATTTGCTTTAATGCTTGTCTTGCTCCAAAAATTGTCCCAAATAAATTTACATCTAAAATACTGTGAGCTTTTTCCATATCAATATATCCTTCTTTTGGAAAGCCGAATAAAATCCCAGCATTATTAACCCAAATATCTAACTGCCCAAATTCTTTAACTGCAAACTGCGCTAAATTATCCATCTCTATTTCGTTTGTAACATCAGCCACAAAAGCTGTAACCCCAATTTCATTTGCAGTACTTTCAAGCTCATCTTTATTTTTAGAACAAATTACAACATTTGCCCCAGCCCCCTTGAAAGCTATAGCTAAAGATTTACCCAACCCTTTACTACCGCCTGTTATTACAACTGTTTTGTTTTTTAGTTCCATATTTTATTTCTTAATTATTTTATCTACAAATTCGTGAATTTCTTTATTATACTCTTTCATAATTAAATGAAGATCGTTTGTAAAAGTTTCTGGAGATTGATTCATTTCTTTTTCTAATTCTTCCAGTGAATAAAACAAAACCCCTTTGGCTTCCCTGTCTACTGGACGAATTCTTCCATCATATACTCCTATGTATATGTGCATTTTATTAGCAATATTTATATTTTCTCCATTTATTATTTTTATTGGAGAATAAAGAGCAGTCTTAAGATGACAAATAACTGAAACTGTTTCTAAGTACTTACCGAGTAGTCTTATTGTTTTATCAAAATCATTTTGATCATTTAAAACAATTGAGGGTGTTTGAAGTTCTTGAATTGTCTCAACCATTACAGTGTATTCAGGGGTATTACCATTTTCAACATGACCACCAATAGATTTATCTAAAAGTCCTGGATTATGATTTTTATCAAAAGACCTTTTTTGAACTATAAGTTCTCCATGAGAATTAAATAAAAAAATATTTACAATTTCAACTGCTTTGGTTGGTCGGCCTGTTTCTTTAAATGCTTTTATTTGCTCATCATAAAAATCTTTCCGGTCCATTGGAACCATTTCAAATGGGTTATCTATTGAAAATGTATTTATAATTTCAGACATTTTATTTCCCTTTTAAGACTTTATCAATTTTACGGGCAATAGCTATCATATCCTTTTCCTTCTTACCACGAGTTGTTTCCGCGCAAGTTCCAAGACGGATTCCAGATGGGTCCATGACGCTTCGTGGGTCGCCCGGGATAGTATTCATGTTTACAATTATTCCAGATTTTTCCAATTTTTTACTAGCAACTGAACCAGGAACATTTCCAGCGCCAAGTGAATTCACAACCCCGCCCATAAATGTATCCATAAGTATTAAATGTGAATCTGTCCCACCGGAAATAATATGCCAGCCCAAATTTTGTAACTCCCCTGCTAGTGCTTGTGCATTTTTTACAACTTGATTTGCGTATTTTTTAAAAGCCGGAGTATTGGCTTCTTTTAGTGCCACGGCAACTGCAGAAATTGTGTTTTCATGAGGACCACCAAAAAGTCCTGGAATAACTGCTTTGTCTAACTTTTTATCAAATTCTCTTTTGTCCCGTTTAACAAACATTAATGCATGCCGTGGTCCGCGCAGTGATTTATGAGTTGTAGTCATTACAGAATCAGCATATGGGAATGGGCTTGGGTACACCCCACCTGCAACAAGCCCAGCAAAGTGGGACATATCAACATGTAGTAGTGCTCCGCATGCGTTTGCAATTTTGCGGAATTTTTTAAAATCCACTGTTCGCGGATATGCAGTAAACCCAGCTACGATAATGTCGGGCTTTTCTTTTTTAGCTAATTCTTCTAAATATTTGTAATCAATCATTTCGGTTTTGGAATCTAATTCAAATTGAATTGGCTTCCAAAGTTTACCTGTCATTGAAAGTGGATGCCCATGTGTAAGATGTCCACCACTGGTTAGCTTCATACCCATTATTTTTTTAGTTGGTTTACCGTCTTTGCCAAATTCGGGTGCAACAAGAGCAGTATATATTGCAAAGTTAGCTGGAGATCCAGAGAGTGCCTGCACATTTACATGCCAATTTTTTGCATTTAATCCAAAAAGTTTTAAAGCCCGATCGATACAAAGATTCTCAACTTTGTCGATAATTTCATTACCGCCGTAATATCTGCGTCCTGGATAGCCTTCGGCATATTTGTTTTGTAGTATTGAACCCAATGCAGTTAATACATCGGGGCTAACAATATTCTCCGAAGCAATTAAATTAATAACGCTTTTTTGACGTTTATCTTCAGCTTTTATTAAGTTTTCTATTTGTTTGTCTACCATATAATAAATTAGTTAGTTAATAATATAAAAGCTGAAAAGTTAAATCATAGTAATTGAGTTTTATAATAATAACCCAATTGTAACATTTATAAATGGAAAAGAAAGTACTTAAAAATATCTTTATTATTAAGGTTATTTGATTTACAAAGTCTTTTATTGTATATTTTTAATATGTTAAATAATAAGACAATATCTACTTGGTCAGGTTTTACAGAACTAAATCTTTCACGCTAACGGAAAGGGTTTGTTTCTGTCGGAATAAACACCTTTTCTGGTGTTTTTTATTTATTAAAATAAAACTAATATGAATATACAACCAATAAAAACAAGAGTATTTCTTCCTAATGAAAATATTTTAGAGTTTATAAAAGAATATATCTATAATATAAAAGATGGTGACATTATTGTAATAACTTCAAAAGTTGTATCTTATAGTGAAGGTAGATTCGTCTTCCCTTATACAAGAAAAATGCGAGATCAGATTATAAAAAATGAATCATCTTTTTTACTTCGAACAAAATATACTTGGCTGACAATAAAAGACGGTATGGTTATGGCTTCAGCTGGTGTCGATGAATCAAATGCAGACAACAAACTATTGTTACTACCGAAAGATAGTTTTAAAACAGCATCATTATTAAGAAAAGAATTAATGAAATATTACAATGTTAAAAAATTAGGAATACTTATTACAGACTCCCGACTTTTACCATTACGTTCAGGAGTAGTCGGTGTAGCATTAGGTTATGCGGGTTTTAAAGGTATTCGTAATTATATAGGTAAACGTGATATTTTTGGAAGAGAACTTAAATTCTCAAGAACTGACATAGCAGATAGTCTTGCAACATCAGCTGTACTTTGTATGGGAGAAGGTAATGAACAACAACCATTAGCTACTATCCATGATGCGCCGGTTGAATATATAAACAAAGTTAATTCCAAAGAACTAAAAATAGACCCCAAAGAGGATTTATACGCGCCGTTATTTCGTGCACTTAAGTAAATAACACAAAAAATGAAGTAGTTGAAAAATAATTGATTTTAGGGCTATAATATACCCATGTTATCTATAATTGCAGCTATTGGCCAAAACCGTGAATTAGGTAAAGAAGGACAGCTTCTTTGGCATTTACCCAAAGATTTTAACTTTTTTAAAGAAAATACTACTGGTAAAATAATGATAATGGGACGAAAAACTTTTGAATCTATTGGTCGTCCACTACCCCGCCGAAAATCAATTGTTATAACTAGCCAAGATGGATGGAACCATGAAGGTGTTATAACGGCCAAAAGCATGAATGATGCTATAGAAAAAGCCCGGAATTTTCAAAAAGAAAATCCTGAATTTTCAGATGAGATTTTTATAATTGGTGGTGGTGATGTGTACCGTCAATCGTTACCATATATTGATACAATTTATTTAACCGAAGTTGCAGGATCGTTCCCTTATGCGGATACATTTTTCCCAGAATGGGACACAAATAAATTTAAAGAAATTTCCCGTGAGCATCACAAAAAAGATGAAGAGCATGATTTTGATTTTGATTTTGTAGTTTATAAAAATACCCTGTAGAAAATCTACAGGGTTTTATTTTACAAAATAATTTTATTATTTAAATTGTCGGCCAATTATGTTGCCAGGTTTTTCTGGGTTAAATAGTATTTCACTATTTTCAAGTAAATATACATCTTTAACACCTGCTTCTATCATTTTATCCCAACAAGGTTTACAGCACCACCAGTGACCCCAAAGGTACAAATCAAAATCACGAATTCCTTTTTGTATCATCTCTTGTGCGACACGATATTCTGCATGATTTTCAGACCCTGCACATCCGGGACACATCCAATATTTTTGCCCAGAAGGAATTTTGAAAATTCTACGAATACAATATTTTTTGTGTAGCTTTACTAAATTTTTATTTGAGATGGGAGGTTTGTTACTAGCCATTGCAATTTCAACAATACCGACAACAGAAACTGACCCCGTTGGAGTGCTTTGGTCTTTTGAACGACTAGCGGTTTCTTTAGCTAGTATTATGAACTTATTATGCTCATCAACATATTTTATTTGTCTACCCTCTGGTAGATATGGATATTTTATCTCATTCATATTTTTCATAATATCATCTTTTGCTCATTATACACAGCTTTGCTATAATCACAATATGACAAAGTTTGATGAAATCTACAAAAATATACTAAAAAATATCATGGAAAATGGTATTGAAGAACTAAATGTTCGAACTGGCAAAAAAACCAAGGCATTGCCTGGGGTTCAATTCCAAATCGATATCGAGCGTGATGGTTTCCCTATTTTAACTCTTCGCAAAAATCCTTTTAAATCAGCAATTTCAGAAATGATTTGGTTTATAAGTGGTGAAAAAGACACGACTTTTTTAAGAAAGTTTACAAAAATGTGGGATGCTTTTATGGAAGAAGATGGGACGCTTTCAACTGCGTATGGTTATCGCTGGAGACATGCTTTTGGCCGAGACCAATTAGGTGAATTAGTAAAACTATTAGAAGTTGAGCCAAGCTCTCGTCATGGTGTTGTTGTTACTTGGGACCCAAGAGAAGATGGCCATGGTGGAATTCCTAAAAAGAATGTTCCCTGCCCTTATACTTTTACAGTAAATATTATTGGTGGCAGATTACACTTGCACAATATTATAAGATCCAACGATATGATATTAGGCACCCCATTTGATACTTTTGGTTTTTCATTATTACTTTGCATCTTGGCTCAAAAATTAAATGTAAAACCAGGTGTATATACTCATAGTATTTCAAATGCTCATATTTATGATAACCATTATGATGGAGCAAATGAGATTATTTCTAGATCAAATGACCATGAGAATATTCATATAACATTGCCAGAAAATACTTATGACCGAGCAATAAAACTAGATGAAGATTTAATAAAAGAAATTCTAGAACCAATTCAAGAAAAATATAATCCACTACCAGCCATTGATGGATTAACTATTGCTTTATAAAATAAAACCTCGATATTAATCGAGGTTTTATTTTATGGATCTATATCAGTTTTTACTCTTATAAAAATATCTTTACCATCAGGTGATTTGGATTTTTGGTATTTACGATTTTTATTAGTTTCTATTTTTTTAACTAATTCAGATTCTAAATCATAACCTAAGATTTCACATATCCCCAATAAGAAAATTGCAACATCGGCAAATTCTTCCGCTACCCCGTCTTGATTTTTATTAAACTTTGAGAAAGCTTCAGAGAGTTCTTCATGAGCTCGGCAAAATTCCAGTGCAACATCGGTTGTATTAAAACCTTTTTCTATCTTGTTGCGCATTACTTCTTTTTGGAGTTCCTTTAAATCAACCATAATTGTTTATTTAATAATATTTATAATTATAGCAAATTACCCAACCAAAGTCCCCGGCAAAACTGGCTTGTTTGGGTTAAGAAGTATTACATTTTCAGGGTCACCCATAGCCATTATCATGCCTTGACTTTCAAGGCCTTTGATAGTTCTAGTTTCTAAATTCGCCACAAAAGGACATTGTTTACCAATTAATTCTTCAGGGTTAGTAAAAGTTAGTCCTATTCCTGAGAGTATTTGGCGATGGGTCTCTTCCCCAAGATCTACTGTTAGCTTTAGAATTTTGTCTAATCCTTCTACTTTTTCGGCATTTATAATTGTACCAATGCGGATTTCTGTTTGTTTAAATGTGTCGATAGATATCATATATATTTATATTACTTTAAATATTAAAATTATCAATGGTGGTTTGTTTTTGTTTGTCTAAAAATCTTTGCAAGATTAATGCCGCAGCGCTGGCATCGATTCGGCCTTTTATTTTTGTATCATCAAACATAAATCGTGCGTGGGACGATGTAAAAGATTCATTAATATAATGTACGGGTAAACCAGACTTTTCTTTAATTTCATTTCCAAACCCAGTAGCGTATTTTGCAATTTGGTTTTTATTACCATGCTCGTCAACAGAATCACCAATGACAATAACACTAATAGATTTTTCTTTAATCAAATCCATTATTACATCAATGGTTTTATCATTGTTAGCAATTACACCCGCTGGAAAAGCCAAAACCCCATCTGGGTCGCTAACTGCCAGCCCAATGTATTTACTACCATAATCAATTGCTAGATGTGCCATATAGTGCTCCCGCTAGGAATCGAACCTAGATTTTGTGTTCCGCAAACGCATGTCCTATCCATTGAACGACGGGAGCGATTTCAAAACAATAACACAAAAAATCTTATATTTCAAGCTTATATTTTATATCGTGCCATGAACCGGCGGCCGATGTGAGGTACGATAGTTTCTGATTCTTCTATCATAGAGCCAAGTAATTCTCTTGTTTTATCAACCATATCATTAGGAACACAAATAGAAACAACGGGTTGATATGTTTGCCGAATACTTAAGACTAATTCGTATTCATCTTTGATTTTAATTATTCGAAAAGATTGAATTTTAGAAATTAAAAAAACATCATAACCAATTGCTATTTCTTTGTCAGTTATTATAACATCTACATTGTTTGGTTTTTTCCAGTTTGAATAACAATATAAACCACCACCAATAAGAGCTAGAAAACCAAATAACCCATCTTTTAAAATAAAAGCTAATACAGAAACAACAACACTAATAAGTCCAACAATCCAATAAAAATCAATACTGCGTTCATGGTGAACATGCTCGGGTGTAGTCCAAGAAAGCAAAATATTATTGGGATTATTTTCGTCCATGTTTATATTATACTTGGAAATTAAGCAAAACAAAAGAGCTAAATGTTTTTGACGAGCCGTCTGAGGATCCTTTGGCGCAAGACCGAGGAAAAAACATTTAGCTCTAAAGTTTTCATAATAAAAGACCCTGAATCTTTCGGTTCAGGGTCTTTTATTAAAGTGTACTAGCGAGCGTCTTCACGAGGACGAGCTTCTTGTACTGTAATAGTACGGCCATCAAGCTCGCTACCATTAAGCTTTGTGACAGCTGTTTGAGCATCCGCTTCATTTTCGTATTCAACGAATCCGAAACCTTTACTGCGACCAGTCATCTTGTCCATTACGACACGAGCTGATACTACAGGTCCGACTGATGCGAAATGATTCATAAGTGAATCATCGTTAGTAGCCCATGCTAGGCTGCCGATAAAAAGCTTTGTTGCCATAGAAATATAATTTATTCCTTTATAATGTGTAAATGCTGCATCACCCTACTCACACTATAAAGCACGAAGATTAGGAGCTGGAACTTTTACAATTAATATCATAACACATACACTAAATAAAAGATATAGCAAAGAAAAAATAAGAGATGATTATATCATATAGCGAAACCAGAAAAGTTTTTGCGAACTGCCCGAGGATCCTTTGGCGCAGGGCTGAGTAAAAACTTGTTCTGGTGAAGCTATTATTAAAACGCACCCCACCCTAGCCCTCCCCGTGTCCAGGGAGGGAAATCATCTCTAACTATTTTAATTTAACGTTGTTCTATAAACTATCCGGGCTAATTTCAAATCCTCGTAAGTGAATTTACCTTTTAAATGCTCGTACACTGGGGTTAGTTTTTCATACCCTATTTCATTAAATGCAGTGTAGATTTTATTTAAATCTTTAGATAAATCAACATCTAATAACTGCAGGACTTCATGGTTAGTTATATCCCCGCGTTCCAATAGCACATAAATATGATCAATAATACTGGCAACTTTTATATTGCGCTCGCGAGCTATTTCTTCTAACTTTAGACCTTGTTTAAATAATTTTAAAGTTGCATCATGAGTTGAAAGCTTTTTTGTTTTTTCTTTTTTAACACTTTCAATTGTGCCCCCATTAGCAATGATGAATTGTTTATGCATTGCATCCATTTCATCTTTTTTAATTTTTTCAAACATCAATTCCGCATCGTATGATTGTTTTTTAAATTCTACATCTTTACGCAAGATATCCGGATGGACCATTAATGCATTTTTATTCATCCCAATTAAATTAATTCCAGCAAGTGTGCGCACACGAGAGAGCGCAACATAGCCTTGACCATAAGTAAAAGTTTTTGATAAATCAATTGTGGCATTGTCTATACTCATACCTTGGCTTTTGTGTACTGTTATAGCCCAAGCTAAACGCAGAGGAACTTGGGTAATTTCAGCTTTGACTTTGCCTTCGTCTTCCAACTGCCAGCTCATTGGCTCAACTAAAATTTCTTCGCCATTCTCTGTTTTTATTATGGGGTAATTATTAAATTCCCCAAAACCAATTACTGTGCCCAGTGTACCATTTACAAACCCGCGCTGATTATTGTTTTTCGTACACATAACACGGGCGCCTAATTTTAATTCTAAGGTCTCCGGTGACAAACAGCCCCGAATAAGGCCTTCTACATGACTAGCTTTACCTTTATGGGTCATATTAAAAACATATTTTTTACCAGTTATTTTATCCAGTTCTTGGTTATTTAAATCATCAACTTTTAAATTATGAGTAAAAAGCTTGGTTTGTTTTAAATCAGTATCTATTTTTTTATTATATCTTTTTCGTAAATTTTCCAAATGGACTTCACCTACATTATCAGCGCGAATAGCCGAGAGAATTTCCAATAAAATTTTATCTTCTTGGCGGTGTTGTTCAGACAAATAACAAGTTATAAACCTTGCGTCTTTCCATGCGCGAGCATAAAAAGCAAAATCATCAGTACCATTTTCATTACTTTGATCAAAATTATTTGACCCGTAATTATTTTTACTAATTGGTGGTAGTTGGAAAAAATCCCCCACCAATACAACTTGCAGTCCACCAAATGGATCATGTCCCCCGCGAATGCTTCGGCAAATTTCCGAAACAGCATTTAGCATATTGCCGGACAGCATAGAGACTTCATCAATAATTAGGACACTGGATTTAGCAATTCTTTTTGAAATGTATTCTAAATTACTAATGTAATCAATGTCATACATTGAAATATTATTCTTTGCTCCAATCCCGCTCCATGAATGAATAGTGGACCCATGAATATGAGTAGCGGCAATACCAGTACTAGCAGTAACTGATGGTTCAATATTATGAGATTTAAGATAATTTATATATTCACGCAAAACATGGGTTTTACCACTACCCGGCTCGCCAGTTAGGAAAACATTAGCTCCAGTTTTTAAGATTTGTAATGCTTGGTCTTGCGTCATGTATTTGGATTATAGCATAAGAAGATAAATGCACCCCACCCTTATGTCCCTTCTTACAGAAGCTGTACACCTTTCGTATCGTACTCACTTTGTTCCGTGCGATATACTCAAGGTCTTGCGCTACGCTCACCTTAATAAGTAGAGAAAATAGCATCATTTGACAAAATAACCTGTTTGTGATATTTTAAGGAAAATTAATTTAAAATGAGAACAAAAACATACACAATCACAAAAAGTGAAAAAGGTTATGCTTTGGTACCTGAAAAAGTAAACAAAAACCACAAGATTCTTCTTTTTAAAGATAAAATGAGTGGAATTGAACATCTAATGGAACTGACTTCAACATCAAAAATTACACTGGAGGCCGCATTGCCTTTAGCAGAAGAAATTGAAAAAATTGAAGATATTGATCCAATTATGTCTGAAGCCAAAATTGCAAGTAGTCTTGCTGAAAAGATTATTCGTATGAAAATAAATGAACTAAGGGAAGAAATTATAATTAAAAACCATAAGGACAGCATAATAATATTACCCTGCAGAAACTGCGGAAAACATGGGAAAATTGTCCATAAAGATTTCTGGATAAACATTGAATCTAAGTTTGATGGGTACAAAAAAGCAGAAGACCTTTTACAAAATAAAAAAATAACTCAAAAAGAGAAAGATGAACTTGATCTTTTGGTTACAAAAAGTGGTTTGCAATTAGAAAATTTTGATATTCTATCTATGCTTTTTGATAATGATCTAACGTTTGATAAAATATTATCAATGTTTGAAGAGTTGGAATTCTTTGGAAAGAATCCATTAGGTTTTCCTTTTAATTTTGGAAACAAAAAACCTCCAAAAGCTGAAGCTTAAAAAAGCTATACCGAAAAAAATTTAATATTATAATGCTATTTATTGAAAAATAAATAGCATTTTTTTATTTTTCAATTTGTTTTAAGAAAACTTCACGGGCGGAATTGTATATAGCTGGAACGACTTTTTCATCAAATGGACTTGGGATTATATAATCTGCATTTGGATTCTCTACAACACTGGCTAATGCATGTGCGCAGTTTATAAAGACTTCATCGGTAAATTGGCACCCATGGACGGACAATGCGGCTTTGAATATCCCAGGGAAAACTAATGCATTATTAACTTGATTTGGAAAATCTGATCTACCAGTAGCTATAATATATGCGCCAGCAAGTTTAGCAATGTCGGGCATAATTTCCGGAGTTGGATTAGCTAATGCAAAAATAATTGGATTGGGATTCATGGTTTTAACCATAGATTCATTTAATACGCCTGGTTTAGAAAGCCCAATAAAAATATCAGCGTCATTAACTGCATCAACTAATCCCCCATCAGTTAAATTTAATTTTGATTTTTCAATTAGTTCTAATTTTTCTTTATTTAAATCTGTGCGGTTTTTATTTACAATTCCATGACTATCAATAAACCCAATGTATTGCGCCCCTGCAGAAAAAAGTAACCGCGACACCGCCACCCCAGCAGCCCCTAACCCGGAAATAATAATTTTTGCATCTTCAATTTTTAGATTTTTTAATTTTAAAGAATTAATTAATCCTGCAAGTACAACTGTAGCTGTACCCCATTGGTCATCATGCATTACAGGGATATTTAATTTTTCGCGCAAAGTTTGCTCGATATAAAAACAACGCGGAGATGAAATATCTTCTAAATTAATTGCCCCAAAAACCGGCGCAATGTTTTGCACAATGTTTATTATTTGATCAGGGTCCTGTGTATTAAGACATATAGGAAATGCATCCACACCTGCAAAATGTTTTAACAATGCGGCTTTACCTTCCATAACTGGAATTGCGGATTCAGCACCCAAATTCCCCAGACCAAGTATTGCTGAGCCATCGCTAATTATTGCAACAGTGCGACCTTTTAAAGTCATCTCCCGCGCTAAGTTAACATCTTCTGATATTGCTAAACTTACTGCCCCCACACCGGGGCTATATGCTAAAGACAAATCCGGTTTACCAGAAAGTGGCGCCAATAAACTGGTCCCGATTTTGCCTTTGTACTGCTTGTGATATTCTAATGCTTTTTTATCTAGTTCGTTCATTTTCTTTATAATTAAAATTAATTTATTCCGTTATCTTCTAAAAATAAATGAAAATCTCTAAACGATTCAGAATATTCTTTTGCTTTTTCATTATCGAAATATTCAGCAATTGTAATAGACATATCTTTGGTTCCTATAAATTTATCTTGATCTAAATATTTTAGAAAAGTTTCCTTTGTGTGAGAATTTGATGTATCAGTTTGTAATAATTTATCTAAATTATTATCAACATTAGTAAAATGTGGAAAAGATTTACTTAAACCAGCAAAATACCAACTTTCTATTTCAAAATGTACCGGAGCAATAATTTTTTTATCGAAAGATACTTTTGAGTCTAAAATTGTTTTAGTAATTATATTTTTTCGATCTTCAATAGAAGCTCCATCTGTATCAAATAAAACAACCAAATAGATTTCAAAATCATTACCTTGTACTAGATGTAAATTATTTTTTAAATAAGAAAAAGCTTGTCTATATGTATCAGGTGTTTTAAGTCTACTTTTACCAGAAATATTTGTACCAAAATGTGGAGGATACACAAAAAACCAATAAACATCATTTTTGCTGTATATTGAAACTAGGCCTTCTTTCTGTGAAAGAGAAGAGAAAGAATTTTTCTCTAATATTTTTGGAAAAAAATATCTTTCACTATCACCTTCTCCAATTAAAATACAAACTTTTTTCATATTTTAATCAATTACAGGGAAGATACTATCTATTACTCCTTCACAAAATAGCTGCGAATTTTTTTTATTTAAAACATCTCTCTGTTCATCTGGTGAAAGTTTTTCAATTATAGATTTATAATTATAAATATTACCCCTATTCATACCTTCTCTTGAATTTTCAGCAATTGAAGAAGAATCTTTGATATAATAAATTTCATCCTTTGAAAAACCATCCAAAAAGTAAGGAGAGTGCGTTGTAATAAATACTTGCACCTTTCTAGATAAAGCTTTTAAAAGTTCAATAAATTCAAATAAAATTGTTGGGTGTACAATAGAGTCAGTTTCATCTAATAGAATAATTTGTGGGGTTTGATAACTTTTTTGATTTAAATCAAGATTAATCCAATTTATTAGAGTTATAAAAAAAACTAGAACAGAAGTACCATTTGAAATAGTCCAAATCCCATCTGGTCCATTTGGAGAAACAATAGACAATGAACCTTTAGAATTAATAAATAGTTCTTTAACTATCCCTTTTGTGTATAGATTCAAATCTTTATAAAATTTTTCTTTAACCTCTCGGTTTCTTTCAATATCAGATATTAGAAAAATAAATTCTGACTTTTCAATATTTAATTTTATAGATGAACTGCTTAAAATTTTTGACCTCTTCAAAGCTTCTTGGTAAACCTGTTCATCTCCCTTATCTGTAACATATTTATGAATAGAAAGAGCGGTTGTTATTTGACCAAAATCTATATTACTAATTTTAGGTTTTATTTGGGATACTAGTCCGTCTTGAAGACCCTTAAAAAAATTTAAATAATTTTCATTTTTGTTTTTTAATGGGTTAGACTGTACAATATTAGTACCATT
>CALAYS010000081.1 GCA_937895515.1 uncultured bacterium | reverse complement strand
AATTTTCTCATTTGATCGCTCTTTTTAAGTCTGCCATGTGATTAGCCCCTCGCCACTTTTCCCCCTCCAAACCACCCCCTTTCGGCGGTTCTGGTGCAAAAATGTTTTTTGTGTAATTTAAGATTAGATTGATTCTATATTTTAAGCGATTACACCCATAATCTCATTTATAAATTGAATCTCAGAAAGGACACATTGGATTTTTCCAACCTGTCCTTTTCTTATCATATGCATTACTTCAATTCCACAAATTGTATTCTCAGCTGATTTAATACTTCCAAAGCCGAGCATTGGCTTAACTTTCCGCTTGATAAACCTATGGTCTTGTTCTATAATATTGTTCAGATACTTTATTTTTCGGAGTTCAGTTTCTTTTGATAGAACATTATCTGTCTGCATCTCATAGATAGCAAATTCAGTTGCTGCATATTGGTCAGTTGTAATTACTCTTGGTTGCTTGTTATGGTTAGCATTTAAGGCTTTTTTAAAGAAAGTCTTCGCAGCAGTTTTATCTCTAAACTCAGAAACATAAAAATCAATAGTACTTCCATCTGAGTCTACAGCTCTATACAAATATGCATTCTTACCTTTGATTTTTATATAAGTTTCATCCATTCTCCAAGAGTCATTAGTTGCTTTTAAATGTTTTCTTACTTTCTCATCAATTATTGGAGAATATTCTAAGACCCATCTCATAATAGTTGTATGAGTTATATTTATTCCACGTTCTTGCATCATTTCAACAAGCATTCTATAACTTAAAGGATATTTCAAATACCAACGAACACATAGCATAATAATTTCTGTTTGAAAATGTTTCCATTTGAATAAGTTTTGTGTCATTGATATCTCCCTTGTTTAGAATTTTAATTGATTATATCATATTAATTTTATTTTTGCACCAGAACCATTAATTATACGTCAGGACTTAATAAAAATAAAAACTTTAATTTTTTAATTTATTGTTTCCCCATTCTTCAATTAATTCCTCTTTTCTTTTTATATAAGCCTTATTCATTATTCGCTTCTGATAAGAACGAGATTTTAAAAGGAGTTGAAATAAGAAATATTCAAAATGAACTAAAAATGAACAGCAATCATAATCAAGATGACCTTCATTTAACAGACTATATACATTTATCAGATTATATTAAAGATGATCATTTTGTTTTTTATATAAAATCAAGTATTTCTATGATATTCTGTTGTTTATTTAAAAAGGAAAATATGAAATTTAC
>CALAYS010000080.1 GCA_937895515.1 uncultured bacterium | reverse complement strand
TGGTATCATTCCTTATTATGGAATGTGGTCTCCGAGTCTTTGATCGGTTTATATCACATTTAATCTCGTCAAGCATAGCTATGAATTCAAATTCTCTCTGAGCTATCTCATTTGTGAATTTTCTTTGATTTGTTATTATCTTCATGTCAAGAGTATCTACAACACTTTCTAAATATGCAATTCTTATATCCTGTCTTTTAGTTTCTTCTATACATTCAGTATTACTTACAGTCAAAGCATCTATTAATTTTGGACCAAGTATGATAAGAACAAGGGTCATTAGAAGCATTAGAAGTGCTAATATCCTCTGAGCAAATGTAAATTTATCAAGTATTTCAGGTATACCTTTGAATTCCATCGTTTATTTTTTTGAATATATATCTGATATAAAAATTATCAAATGTCTGAACATAAAGTATATTTTACATGGGGAGGTAATACATTAATCTTCGGCGACCAAGATGGGTATAAGTGGGATACCACATATAAGATAGTACAAGATGCTGCATCAGCTGTTGATATGGCTGGAGGATATGGATTGCATCCACTAGAACAGATAGAAAAGAAACTCCCTAAGGATGATGTTAAGCAATTTGTAAGGATAGTTTGTGAAGTTAATGGGAAGATATATACAGAGACTAGACATAAGGATATAGCTAGAAAAGTCACGGTTGGTGACATACAAAAAACCTTCGATAAATACAACATAAAAATCGAGGTAAAAGATAATAAATAGATATGATAACAAGATATTCGGATTTCGTTTTTAAACCAAAGAATGAAAGCAATACACATAAAGATGCGGTTTTAGAATCAAAAATCGGCAAAGTGGATGATAATCTATTGGAGGAGGGATTGCTTGATGATATAATGGAACTTCCATCATATCAGAGTGAACCTATTGATTCAGAGGAAGAGGATGACGAAGAGTATTATAGCGAACCGAGAGAGAAAACAATAACGGATTTTATAGATCCAGCATATATAAAATCAACTAAACCAGCATTCATTCCGGAACCAGAAAAAATCATAGAAGAGCCGATCATATCAGAACCAATCATCAATATGGATCCTCTTGCATATAAAATATTCAGAGATAAAGCTGAATCTTTCGAATGTAGAGTAATGATAGAAGGAAGCGACGTAAAAAATACTGCGGTTAGACTTATATTAGAATCGGAAGAATGGAACATATTCTTTAAAGGTTCCATAAATGGAGGGGTTT
>CALAYS010000079.1 GCA_937895515.1 uncultured bacterium | reverse complement strand
CGACACATCGTCGATTTATTATTGGAGTTGCGGCTTAATAAAAAATCGGCTCTAGGACGGCTTCCGATGGTCCTTTGATATGGGGTGAAAGATGGTTATATAAAAACGAAGGGTATGTAAGGAAGATATTTTTTTCAATCAAAAATAAAATATTTTGACAAGAGTCATGGTGATAGCTAAAAAATGAATAATATTTTTTTAGTAAAATATTTAATAAAAAACCTCCGATGTCAAAAATAAATGTTGAGGAAGTAAAGTCTTTTCTTTCTTTTTTAGGGGAAGAAAGTAAACATTTTGCAAACGCCTCGCTGTTACCTTATTGGCAACAGGCTTTTACACATGAATCCATAAATTTAGAAAAGAACTACGAAAAATTTGAGTTTTTAGGTGATGTTACAATGGGATACGGTTTCAAAATATATCTTTTGACAGATTGTAATATTACCGAACCCTCGCTTTTAAATAATTTACAAGGTTACTATATATCAAAAAGATATCAATATATAATGGCACGTAAATTGGGATTTTCTCCATTCGTTGCGCATCATCCAAATGTAGATCTTTCCAATAGTATTTTAGAAGATGTAATGGAGGCTTTTTTTGGCGTCATTACTCTTATTGCCAGAAAAAGATGGATTCGTGATCCTTCAAAAAATAAGCATCCAATAGAGTGTGCGCGACAGTTTTTCCAATGGTATTTTAAACACCATGACACTATAGACCTTAAAAATGGTCGCATCGTCGATCAGACTTTTTTCACTCAATTGTATTATTTCTTTTCAGGTGAATCCACCCAGAGAGGAAGTTCTTGGAGTTATAATGAATCTAAACGTCAGTTATGGTTTTCGCCAAACTTTTTCCAAGGTGTAGAAAATTATTCAAAAAAGTTAGAAAAGGAACTTCGTCAAATATTTGTACAAAGAAATTCTCTTGAGAAACTTTTGTTTGAGATAATAGAAACCTTTAACAGAAATGGCTTTGACAAAAAATGGTATTCAGATGAGGGTGTTAGAATATCTTTTAAAGATAGTAGCTACACTGAACTAAATGAAAAGATCAAAAGTCATGGTTTTAAGAGAGCTATTTTATCAAGAAATCAACATAATTCTTACGATCTTCTTATTCAGGGTGTGGATCCGAATACTAAGAAATCCATCTCACATATTATTAATCGATTTCTTATAGATGATACAACAGAAATAAAACAGAGAAGCGTCGATATTCTTGAATCATTTGATTTTGAAACCCTGGCCACATCGCAATAGAATGAATCCACTTTTTACTTTTTATTATAATAAAAAGGCCCCCTTTACCTAATGGAACTAGAAAGAATTTTTCTTTTTATATCCGAGGATGAAACCAGAATAGAAAATGATGTTGAGAAATTGCTCTCAATGAAGATAATTACACAGGACGATCTTTCTTCTGACACAACAGCTGTTGTATGTATTTCCCGAGATTATTATGAACTTCCTCATGAAACTGGAGCTCTTAGAATTAGAGATCAACTTGCAAATGTTTTTTGTCCAGATTGGCGAATTAATTCTGTTATGTATCCCTCCCTTTCAGGGGTTATGAATCTTCAAGCGGAAGATCTTCCCGAAATATATGTAATTACATCCAATGAAGAAATTTATGATAACCTTGACTATTATCTTCATCTTCAACGGTTTGAGAAAAGGTATCGACTGTTGCTAAAGAAAAATGGTTCGACAGATTTTGTTCCAATAAAGAGTGAAATATATCGTCCAGATATTTTCGATTTGGGGGAGAAAACGTTTGAAATTATCCATTTAGCTGGATATGGAGAAATGGGGAATGGACCGGTACCTGGCTGGGTTTTTCAGAGTGCCAACCCATGGCTAACAAGAATATTGGATCTTTTTGCAGTCTCGCCAACAATTTCTCTTCGTCCTCCTCGTTCTTTAACTCTTAAAATAACAAAGGAAGAACTACAACTTGAAATAGAAAATCCTGTTAGGGAAACTTCTCCTCAAATTGGAGAGGACATTCGTTTCTGTTTTCTGGAATCTTTTCAAGCTCGCAAAATGATAGCTTATGATTTGACTAAGAAAATGATAGAAAAAACATTAGAACAAAAGTAAATTTTTACTTTTAATTTTTGGGGAGACCCCATCTTTCAAGTTCCTTTTTAACAGACATTTCGGGTTTAAAACGGCATGTATATCCATCACTTCCATCTTCTTTTTTCCTTGGACAACGAGAAATATGGACGTATTGGATACTTAAACGAATTAAATTATCAAATTTGTTCCATACGTCAGCAATGAATGAATCTGAAACAGGACGATGAGGGTCGTTGATGGTCTTTATGACCATTTCATCCATTCCTTGAGAGACAAGCATAGGATACTTACGAACAACAACATTAAGTAAAAAATCGACTAAAGCTTTTTCGTCACGATTCTTTATTTTTTCCCACACTGGAAAAGATTCTGTTAGGAAAGTTTCTATTATTTGATTGCTGTCAACTGGGTTAAAGAAAGCTGTTTTTGCAAAAAGAAATACACTTGTTGGAAATTTTAGTAATGGACAATCTGGTTCACGAAGCTTGATACATTCTAGCTCTTTTAGTAGCTTGCAAATGATGGCATCCACCTCCTTTTTAAACTGAGCCGATAT
>CALAYS010000078.1 GCA_937895515.1 uncultured bacterium | reverse complement strand
CACTCTTTCCCTACACGACGCTCTTCCGATCTTTGGCGCAGGAGTTGCCTTTTTGTTGGTTAGTAACAAAAACCAAAATCCCGGATATGAAAACAATTATTCTAATGAATCCCTACCATTGTCCGCAACGATTGTTTCTCCACAGGGTGTGCATATCCAGGCACGAGTGGCAGATACTGATAAAACAAGGGAATTAGGACTGTCTTATTTTAAAACACTCCCTGATAAACAGGGTATGTGGTTTGTTTTTCCACAGTTGGGGATATATTCGTTTTGGATGAAAGACATGAATTTCCCGATTGATATTATTTGGTTAGATGAACAGTATAAAATTATTGATCGTATTATTAATGCTAATCCATCAGATTATCCAAAAACCTATACACCAGCTATGTCTGCTGTCTATGTGTTAGAGATACCAGCCAATACCGCAGATACATATGGATTTTTTGTTGGAGCAACAGCACAGGTATACAATAATCAATAACCTTCCTTGTAAATAAATTGTATGTGGAAAAGTCAGATAGAGTTTATTTCCAAGCTTTTTTTTATCCACCATTTGCCAGTACCCATTGTATATTTTCTTTTATAAAAATTTAGTAAAAAAATTTTATTTTTTCTTAAATTATATACAAAGACTTATCCAAAAAATGAAATGGATTTCGAATGATGATACAATTATATTTGATCCTGAATTTAATGAAAAACTTGATATTGAATTAATATCTGGATACAAAAAATTAATATTTAGCAATTATGAGTTAGACGAAAAAATATTTCAACGCTATGCAAATGATAATTTTAATGTTATTACATATAGGGTGGGTAAATTTAATCAAGATGTATCTGCTCTACCTCCTTCTCTTACACATTTAACTTTTGGTTACTTTTTTAATCAACAATGTAATATTCCACCAAACATTAAATATTTAAAATTAAATTGTAATAACATATACATAATTAATTCTTTACCAAATTCAGTCACAGAATTAGAATTAGATTATAACTTTAATTTAGAAATGAATAATTTACCAACTTCAATAAAAAAATTAGCAATTGGGAAGGACAGTTATTACAATATGGATTTAAATTGTCTACCCGATTTTATGGAAGAATTACATTTAAATCTTCATTATAAAAAACGTATATTAAATATTCCTAAAAATCTAAAAAAAATAGTTTGTCATCGTAATTATCCGTATATAAATGATTTTGCGATTTATGATATTGAAATTCACAAGTGATTGATTGATTTTATATATTTTCCATTGTTTTGCATTAATTTGTAAAAAAGTCGAAATTTAAATATATCATCTGAATCTTCTTAACTTTATCATGTTTCTTCTCTTGTAGTTGGCTCTTCTTGATGGTCTGGTCTTAGCATTCAAATGACCCTTTACTCTGAGTCCTCTACCTGATTTTCCAGCAGAAGTTAATCCTCTGAGTTCTCTGTGTTTGTGCTGGGGTCTAGCAATCCAGTTAATTCTTGGGTCATTTCTGATAGAATTGTGTCCTGGGTCACATAAGATAACTTCGTAATATTTGTAGACACCATCTTGACCAATCCAATAGCTGTTCAAGACTCTCAATCCACCAAGAGCTCTTCCAACTCTTTCTTAGGCTTTAGATCTAAGATTTCTTGTTGGTTTAAGTTGGTTAATACCGACTGAAGCTGGCTTACCGCAAACAATTCCTCTGTGCACTGGTCTCTTTCTACCTCCTCTTCTGACTCTAACTCTGTATACTACGTAGCCATCTTTAGCTTTATAGCCGAGTTTTCTAGCTTTATCGGGTCTAGTGGGGTGATTAACTTTGGTGATGACAGGTAGTTGTCTGTACTCCCATGTTCTGACTCTCATGAGGAAAGTCATGACATCACTTTGTTTCTTGCGCCAGAGTTCTTCTAAGTACTTGTAAACACCCATGTATGGTTATAAATATTGTAATATTAAAGTATTAATAATATCTATTGTATAAATGAGTTTGTGGGCTGTATTATTATCTGTTACTTTGATGACAGCTAAGACACTTACAAAAAATTGCTGTTATTTATAATTGTTGATTTATTATATAATAATATCTATAAACACCATTGTTGATGCACGACTATTTGGACTATTTGGTACCCTTTATCTTATTCAGAAACAAGGATAGGTCTCTTTGAAGGATATGGAAAAAGCTATTCAAGAACTACCTCTTCCTGAAAAAATTAGAGCTCTTGCCATTTATAAAAGATATAAGAAGATCA
>CALAYS010000077.1 GCA_937895515.1 uncultured bacterium | reverse complement strand
ACTTTCACTGAAAATGGAAGTAAAAGAAAAGCGTATTTGATAGGAGAAAATATTTGGAAATGGCGTTTAGAAAATCACTTAAATAAGAAATCGTTTGATGATTTTGATGTGTTTACTGATAAGATTATTCAGTTTTTAGTTTCAAATGCAACTAAGAAAAATTTAAATGTTACTTATGAATCTTTTTATAATTCAAATGGAAGTATTGAAATTTCTGCTGAGTTTTTTAATAAGAATTATGAATTTGACGATAATGCACAATTAACTATTCAGGTGGTTAATTTCAAAACAAAAGCATCAAAAAAATATGATTTACTAAAGTCTAATTCTAGCTATAAAGTAAATTTAGATGGTTTATCTTCAGGTAATTATTCTTTTAAGATAATTGAAAAAAAATCTAATTCTAGTTTTACGGGTTCATTTGAAATTTTAGATTTTGATTTAGAAAAACAGTTTGTTAATCCTGATCAATCAAGATTAGAACAATTAGCTTTTAATACTGATGGCGATATTTATTATCCCAATCAAATCGAAAAATTAATTGAAATTTTACTCAAGAGCGAAAAATATTTACCCATTCAAAAAGAAACAATTCTAAAATCACCATTAATAGATTGGAAGTGGATTTTACTATTGTTAATATTAACATTAGGTATTGAATGGTTTACCCGAAAATATATTGGTTTGCAGTAACTTAAGTAAATCTTAAGCTAGTATACAGATAGTTATTGCAATTTTGCAAAAAAGAATTTTATATGAAAGTTAGTCAAATTTTTTCAACAAGACAATCAGTTTTAGTTGGTTTTTCAAAATGGTTTTTGTTGTTCTCATTGTTGTTAAGAATCGTATTTTTTATATGGCAACTTGCTGATTTGAACTTATCAGTGATAAGTTGTTTTAAAATTTTGGGAATAGGTTTCTTTTTTGATATTGGTGTACTTTCCTTTTTATTTGTATTAAGTAATACATACTTACTAATAATTCCAAAAAAGTGGATAGGAAACATACTGGATAAATTTTTCATCTACTCTGGTACCGCAATTACGCTATTAATTTTTGTATTTACCTTCTTTGCAGAAATTACTTTTTGGGAAGAATTTAAATGTAGATTTAATTTTGTTGCGGTTGATTATTTGATTTATACATTTGAAGTAGTTCAAAATATTCATGAGTCATATCCATTATATATATTGATTCCATCAATGATATTCATTTCTGCAATCATATATTATTATTTTTATAAAAAGGAATTCTTTAGTCAAACATTTAATCATAAAGTAGCCTTTAAAAACAGGTTCTTTCATTTAATAATTTCTATTATTGTGATGTTGTTTTATGTTTCTTTTGTTTCTAATTCAAATGCAGAATGGTCAAAAAATAGATATAACAATGAAATTTCTAAAGCGGGTATTTATTCTTTTTTTGCAGAATTGCGAAACAACAAGTTGGATTTTAAAACTTTTTACAATTCTATTTCAGATGAATTGGCTTTTCAATTGGTTCGAAATAATTTAAAAGAAGAAAATGCAAGGTTTTTAGCTAATGAATTTTCCATTAAACGAAAAATAAAAGACAGTTTTTTGAAAAATACGACACTATTTCTGTTCTTTTTTACTCTTATATCTTGTTCAGTTAGATTGTTTGGGCAAGATACTATTTCACAAAGTGCGCGACAATCACCTACGCTCACTACTTTTAAGTCCTACGTGGACTCCGAAATAATAAGGCACAAATGGGATGTTTCCGTAAATTTACTTGATTTGATAGGCAAAGGAAACAACGTCTCTTTATTTCTTCGGAAGAATTATGTCAATCGCAATAATGAAAGTCGGGCTTTTAGACTAAGGATTATGCCTTATTTTCTTAGTGCTCATAGTGTTGGGGTCAAGAGGAGTGTACCAACTGTAGGGCTTTTTTTTGCTCCCGGATATGAATGGCAGCAAAGGTCGGGTAGATTTATGTTATTCTATGGAATGGATATTCGGTTTAAATATGATTATTCTAAATTAAAAACACAGGAAGAAATGCTTGCAATTTATGAAAAAGCTAAAGCAAAAGGCATGAATGTGTCCTTGATTGAAGATGAGGGTCGCACAGTATTTAATGGTGTTACAACTATTACTTGTGTAGGAATAGGCCCTGCAAGCAGGGCTGCTATTGATATTATTACTGGACATTTAAAATGCTACTAAAGCATTCTAAGGCAGATCCAGGAAATCCTATTGCTGGATTATATCTATTGGGTTTATTTATTGAATGCAATTCTTTTTCGAGATTATAAATGTATACCGGATCTCCTGTAATTTCTTTTATAATTTCATATTCGTAAGGCATTCTACTTTTTGAATCAAATCTAATTTTGACAGATCTAGACGTTATTCCTATTTTATAAAATTTTTCATTATCATTAAAGCATACAGAAGTATTCGATGATCCACGTAGAAGTATGCGTGGCAGAACAATTACTCATTGTGGGTTGATTGTTCTTCAGGAAAAAACCTTGCCAAAGGTTAAAGGATCAGATGACGCCAAAGAAGCATTCTGGATTCCAATCAATCAACTTGATTCTTACAAGGATCTGTTTTTTGAAGATCACTATTTTATTATTAAAAAGATGTTAACCAAACTTTAAGCGGAGGTCGCCATGTTTGAAAAGATTCAACAACTTAAGGCAATGTTGTCTAAGTTTGATTGGCAGAACAGTATTCTGTTTGCCACTGATAGTTATAAGTATTCACACTTTGCACAATATCCTAAGGATACAGATTATATCTATTCCTATATTGAAGCACGTAAAGAATCTGATTATTCAGATGTTGTCGTGTTTGCCGGTATTCAAGGTGCTGTTAATAAGTATCTGATGCGTCCAGTAACTGCATTTGAAGTTGAAGCTGCTGCTTTGTTTGCAGAACTTCATGGCGTTCCATTTAATTATGATGGCTGGATGGAAATTGTTAATAAGTTCAATGGTTATTTGCCAATTGCTATTGAAGCTGTTCCCGAAGGTACAGTTGTTCCCGTAAAGAATGTTCTTGCCACTGTATGCAATACAGTTAAAGGATTTGGATGGGTTGTTGGGTGGTGTGAACCAGTATTGCTTCGTGCTGCTTGGTATAAGTCCACCGTTGCAACATATTCTGCGGTTATGAAAAAAGAAATCATTAGCGGATATAGAAAGTCTGGTGTTCCAGAAAATGATATTCGTCAGCTTATTTCTTTTGCTCACCATGACTTTGGATCTCGTGGAGTTAGTTCTGGTGAAAGTGCAGGCACTGGTGGATCTGGTCATGCTATGAGTTCTATGGGCTCAGACACTATTGAAGGTGTTATTCATACTATTATGAATTTTGAAGTTTCTTCAATGCCTTGTTATAGCGTTCCTGCTGCTGAACACTCTACAGTTACTATTTATCTGCGCGATAACGAACTTGAAGCTATCAAGAATATGATTAATACTTTTGGTGACAAATATAAGATTATTTCTTTTGTTGCTGATAGCTATGACTTGATGAAAAATATTGAGATGGTTGTATCTCTCAAGGATTTGATTGTCGAGAAGAGTGTTAAGTTTGTAATACGTCCAGATAGTGGTGATCCAAAACTATCTATGATTAGGGTATTTCGTAAGCTTCATGATCTACATGTTTTGTCTTCGAATACTGTTACCGGCAAATGGGAATTGCCTGATTGGCTTGGCATTCTGCAAGGTGATGGCATTTGTATCGAAACAGTAAGGTCAATTGTTGAAACTTTGACATCTTCGGGATTTTCTACTAAAGGGCTTGTATTTGGTCAAGGTGGAAAACTATTGCAAGATCATACTCGTGATGATTTTGCATGGGCAATGAAGTGTTCTTTTGCTATTGTTGGTGGAGAGGATCGTGATGTTTACAAGGATCCAATTACTGATTCGGATAAGAAAAGCAAAAAGGGCAAAATGAAATTGATTCGTCCTAATGGAAAGTATATGACTATCCTTAGTTCTGAAGACAAGCAGTATTCTATTTATCACACTGAACTTAAATTGATGTATAGCTGCGATGAACGAAAAAAACCCGTACGTGCTGTTCAAAATTGGGATGATATTCGTCAGCGCGTAGATGAATTTATTTTTAGTTAAATTATATTGGCCACTTTATGTGGCCATTATTAGGAGTTATTATGTTAGATAATCTAACTGGTAAAAAGATTGTTAGGTATAGAGCGGTTGCAATTAACTGGCCACCAGTTGTTGGTTATGGTTATGGCCTATATCCTGTTGACCATCCTTCAGCGAATGTTTCTAATTCATCTATTTGTTATACAAGTAACGTAGTATCAATTGATTTTGATACAGGTAGAATAGAAACCATTTATACTGTTTACATTCCTGAAAATGATGATATCATTAATGATCTTCGCAATGAAAGAGATCAATATGAACAAATCAAACAAACAATCAAAAGTAAATATTCATAACTTTGTAGCTATGCATATGCATATAAATAAAGGCGGTCGTCATGGTCCGTCTAAAAAAGCTATACGTAGAAAAGAAAAAGTTGACATGAATAAAAATATGTGTATTAATTATTGACACATATATAAAAATTAATAAAACTTAAGCTCTCAAGTCAAGATGGGTATGTTCCCGAACGGTGAGGGAGGAGACTGTAAATCTCCGGCATTTGCATGTAGGTTCGACTCCTACCATACCCACCATAAATAAATCTTGGCACCAAATCTGGTATATCAATACCAATCAATTAATACACATCTTCCTGAATACTTCTGGTGTATTAATTACTCGATGAAGTAGTTCGGTAGCACAGGCAATGCTGGTGAACAAAATGCTTTATCCCCAAAGAGCAATCTGCAAGGAGAAACATGATGATCAACCATAGTATTTATGGTATTGGCATTAATGATGGTAAGTATCCATCAAAAATTAATAATAAAAATACTCTCACATATGACTTGTGGCATCGTATGCTTAGGCGTTGTTATTGTATATCAACCCAAAATAAACAACCCACATATAATGGCTGTACTGTTTCTGATAATTTTAAATATTATTCATATTTTCACGAATGGTGCCAAGAGCAAGTAGGATTTTCTAATCTAGGATGGCACTTAGATAAGGATATTCTTTTTAAGAAAAATAAACTTTATTCTGAAAATACTTGTATATTTGTCCCTAGAGATATCAATAATCTTTTTCTTAAGTGTGATGCTGCACGTGGGGAATGCCCCATTGGGGTTTCTTTTAATAAAAGAGAAAAGAAATTTGTTGCTTATGTTTACGACAATTCTAAAAGACAGCATTTAGGATATTTTAATAATTCCAATGATGCATTTTTAGCTTACAAAGAAGCCAAAGAAGTAATTATATCCAGATATGCTTTACAGTTTAAAGATTTAATAGACCCAAGAACGTATGAAGCATTAATTTCCTATAAAGTAGAAATGGGAGATTAAGTATGACAAAAATGGCTATACTGTGTCTTGCTTTAGCTATTTATCACGAATCCAGAGGCGAGTCTGAAAATGGACAATACGCTGTGGCTGAAGTCGTTGTAAATAGATCAATAGAAAGAAATAAAACTATTTGTGATGTTATATATGAACCAAGACAATTTAGTGGTTCTAATAAATGGAAAATTCCAAAAGATAATAATCAATGGAAACAGTCTATTAATATAGCAACAAATGTCTTAGATAATGAAGTGAAAACCAATTATACAAATGGATCTATGTATTTTAGAGTTGCCTCTTTGAGCCCTAAAAATAAACAGATTATACGTATTGGTAATCATGTATTTTACAAATAATGGCCGGTTAGCTTAGTTGGTAAAGCGTTCGATTGATAATCGAAAGACCACTGGTTCAAGTCCGGTATCGGCTACCAAGGATATTGTATGTATAAGCAATCTCACAGAGTTCACTTTGATGGTGATTCTTTTACCTATAAACTAACCATTTTATGGTTTTTTACTCTTCAAATAAGTACAAGTCCATCTAGGACTGGTTATACAAAAATGTTTGTGTATCTTTATATTTTTGGCTATAAATTCTTAGGCATAAAAACAGATAATGCTTTCCCGGCATCAGATACTATTAGGCATGTGTATTTGTTTGACAATCAAATTAAATAATTTGGGCGTGTATTTCAGTTGGTTCAGAAAGGGGCCTCTAAAGCTCTATGCGTGGGTTCAATTCCCACCGCGCCCACCAATTAGGTTTCGGTATATGCATCCATATGGACATTCAAGAAGAGATAAGTTGGAATGCAGGTTTGGCTGTTGTGCTGGAAAATCTCATCCAAAAAGAAATTCAAGAAAAATTGTAGATAGAGCCAATAGAAAAACTGCTCGTCAATTGAATTATCCAAATAAGGAGCAGTTTTATGAATATATTGTTTATTGACATGGATGGTGTTGCTGCTGATTTTGACAAAAAGATTGTTGATATCTTTGGCAAACCTTTTGAAAGAAAAGCTTCCGAAGAAAAAGTAAATTTTTGGCATTACACTTTTACGCCAAAGTTCTTTGAAGAACTTGAGCCGGCTCCTGATCTAAATGAATGTATTGATGAGTTGTGGGATATCTATAAGGGTAATGTTAGATTCCTTACTGCTCTTCCTTTGCATAGGAAAGATTTAGCTTATCAATGTACTGAATCTAAAATGAAATGGGTTAGGCAACACGTTAGAAAGCCTGTACCTGTAACATTTGGACCTTTTGCAATTGATAAACAACACCATTGTCTTGGTTCTCATTGCCATCTTTTAGATGATAATAAAAAGAATATTACACAATGGATTGATAGAGGTGGTATAGCTTTTTATCAAGATAGTATTGACAACCTAAAAGAAAGGGTTGAAGATATTAAATATCACTTAAATACCGATAAAGCCCAAGCAAAATAAAATACTGTTTAGTCTACACGCGGATGATCACAATCCGTGCAGAGATCAGGTTGTCGCACCCCTTATGAGCAACAGTATGGTGAGTTAAGTCTTGGCACAGTTTTGTTGCGATGTGGACTGGAGGAGGTTCCAGCTTGGTCTCTCCAGTTCAAAGTGTTCCACTACTTTAATGAGGATTGAAATTGTTGCGGTGTGTCTGAAGTCTGGTATCAGGGAAGGCTCATAACCTTCTGCCCTTGCGCCTCGTGGGTTCGAATCCCACCTCCGCTACCATGTTCTATCTGGAGAATTCCATTATCGAATTCCCAATGATGTGTTGGACAAAGTGCTATTAAATTATCAACTTGCTGGAAGTCCAGCCCTTCAATTATTTTATGTTTTACCCAACAGTGGATTTATTTCACAAATATAATGCGTGTATGACTGAGTGGCCGAAGGTGGCGGATTGCAAATCCGAAGAGTTAATTCTCCGCAGTAGTTCGAATCTACTTATACGCTCCAAAATAAATTAAATAAAAGAGATTTTTAAAATGTCGTAGATTTGTCAGATTGATTCAATTATTCCTATTGTTTTTCACTATAATAAAGCTCATAGAAATTATGAAAAAATGTTCATATATTGTCTTAAAGATCCAGATACAAATGAAATAAGATATATTGGCAAAACCAATAATCTTAAACAAAGATTCCATAATCATAAAAATAAGATAACTGGAACTCATTGTAGTAATTGGATTTTGAAATTAAAAGCAAATGGCAAAGTGCCAATCATGGAACTTGTGGAAGAATGTTCTAATGATATCTGGCAAGAAAGAGAAATATATTGGATTGCTAAGTATCCCAATTTAACTAATCACACAATAGGTGGTGATGGTTGCCTTGGATTTACTCACAGCTTAGAGACTCGACAAAAAATGAGTTTATCTAGGTCTGGAAAATCAACTTATTGGTCTAAAAATCCATTAAGTGATGAGCATAAAAATAAAATTAGTATTTCAATGAAGGCCAGAGATAGTTTTAATTTTAAAGATGGATACAAACATAGTCCTCAAACTATTGAAAAGTTTCAAGGACGCAAATGTAATGCAAAATTAACACTTGAAGATGTAGTAAAAATTAAAAATTCTACAGATACTTTAAAGGTGCTAAGTCTAAAATATAATGTATCAATATCAACAATACACAATGTCAAAACAGGTAAAAGCTGGAGTGATATAGATGCAAATTGATGAAGATACTCGCATAATAGTACATTACAACCGTATTCATAATACTAATCAGGAAATTCCTCCTTGGGTTATTAAAGCAAAAGGTGAAACATATTATATTAATCATATTGATGTAGAAAAGAATGTCGGGTTTTCAACTAAAGAAACACCAGATAGCGAAAATACAAAAGCTGCATTAAAATTTAAGGGAAAGTTGACAATTAATAATATTAATGATCAAATAATTGCAACGATATTTATATAAAGAATATAATTCTACTGCGACAATAAGTGTTACTTCAAATTGGTTTATATTTATAAAGACACACTTATTATTATTTACTTAGAATTATTCAAAAGCCTTGGTTGATAACATCTATACCCTCCTTTGAGAGCTGTCAATGGATAAGTTAAGATCAAGCATTTTGCATATATTATTAATATGTATATGCTTAACTTCGGAATATAGTTCAGTTGATAGAATGCACCGTTTGGGACGGTGTGGTCGCAGGTTTGAGCCCTGCTATTCCGACCAATTTACTTCCCCGTTTAGCTCAATGGTAGAGCACTTCTTTTACACAGAAGATGTCATTTGTTCGATTCAAATAATGGGGACCAATTTAGAGATATATAATGTCTAAAAATATAATTGAATATCATCATGATAATCTTCCTCCTCCTAAGGTGGAAATAGGGAAATGTGCTTATATATTTCCAGCAGAATTAATGACAAGAGAAGATGGTGTCATACAAAGAAAATATGGTCTAAGTAAAACCGATAAAATCATATCTATTAATGACAATGGCATTTTTGAAACTGAAAGTACTATTTATTCTCTAGTTGCTAATTAAAAGAGCAGACCGTTTGTAAGTTTAACACATTAACTTTCTGGGAAGTAGTATTGGTATGCTTTCTTAAAAAATTATCAATACAGTCAAGGTGGTAAGACTGTGTTGTAACAAGTGAAATCCCACCCCAAATTTCATTCCTTAGTAGCTCAGTTGGTAGTAGCAATTGTCTGTTAAACAATAGGTCGGTGGATCGTGACCACCCTAAGGAGCCAATTTACGGAAAGGTAGCTCAGCGGAAGAGCATCAGGGATTGTAATATTATCTAGAGGTCGCAGGTTCAAATCCTGCCCTTTCCACCATTTTTTGGGGACATAACTCAGTTGGTTAGAGTAGGACTTCATCACAATGTCTGTTTATATTATTTTCACTTTTATTAGTTGCGAAATAGACAGTTACTTCGATAAAACGCAGTCCGTGTCGGTGGTTCGAATCCACCTGTCCCCTCCAATATAATGCGCTTGTGGTGTAATGGTAGCACTTAAGATAAACTGTTATTAATATTTACTTTTAATAATTGCGTTGACTACAGTTCCTTCGTTTTACTCAAAATAAAAAGGTTTGGGTTCGATTCCCAACGTGCGCACAATTTAATTCTTATACTGACATGATGCAGTTGTTAGTCTAATGGAAGTAACCAAAACAATGCTGCTCTATAAGTCAATTTATTGACCGCTTGCGGGCGTAAGGTAGGGGTGCTGGCGTATATATCCATTTTGTATAAGTTTCCTGCAACTATGATAAGTAGTTGTTTTAGTCTGGCTATGAAGTCTCGTTATAATAATAAAAATATTTGATGGAGCCAGCAGTATTTTACCGCATTCGTATAGAGGTTATTATACCGGGCTGTCATACTCGGTTACAGGGGTTCGATTCCTCTATGTAGTGCGATATGCATTGCGACGGTTCAAGTCCGTTCAGATGTGCCATATTTATAGGTCTATAGTTTAGTGGAAGAACGAGAATCTCCAAAATTCTTGGCTGCAGTTCGATTCTGTGTAGACCTGCATTTAAAAATTGAATATCGAACTTGATTTAATATTTAATTTTTGATAGCATACTCTTATTAACTTAAATAAGAGGTGCTATGTGTTTTATACTGTTTATAAAATAACTCAAATTTCATCTGGTAAGATTTATATTGGTGTCCACAAAACATTAAATCTTGATGATAATTATATGGGTTCTGGATTATTGATTACTAGATCAATTGCAAAATATGGAATTGAAGATTTTAAAAAGAATATATTGCAATATATGACAATCCAGAAGAAATGTTTAAAATGGAATCTATGATTGTCGATGAATGTTTTGTATCTAGAGATGATACTTATAATCTTAAACTTGGTGGTAGTGGTGGATTTGATTATGTAAATCAAAATTTATCTACTGAAGATAGGCTAAGGATAGCCAAACTTGCTTATGAACCACATAAGAAGAGTATATTGACAAAATATGGTGTTGATCATATTTCTAGAATTCCAGATGTTCGATTAAAACGTAGTAATTTTTTAAAAAAACAACATGCCGCAGGTCTTATTAATACTTCTGGATTAATAAGAAATCATACTGAAGAAACTAAAAGAAAAATAGGATTGAAAAATTCCATACACCAAGTAGGCTCTTCTAATTCTCAATACGGCACGATGTGGATTTATAATATTTCTACTTTTGAAAATAAAAAGATTTCTAAAGACAAGGCTATACCTGATGGATGGGTTAAAGGTCGTAAAATAAATTAAATTTGTTATCCTGTAAAACTAGTGTTAGCAGCAGGCGCGGTTCAATTCCGGGCTGGGTAGCAGAGGCTGCCTGGCCAGACACAATAACAAATGTTTTAATGGAAGATTGCCTGAGTGGTTAAAGGAGCGGATTGCTAATCCGTGGTTGTGTATGCGGCCCGTAGGTTCGATCCCTACATCTTCCTCCAGTTTATAAAGTAATAGCTTAGCTAAAGCGATTAAGATGCTTTGATTTTCTTGGACGAAAATTACATAAATAAGAAAGCATGAGATCCTTAATAGATATTGGTAAAATATATAATGCATATTAAATCCAATTTACTTTATTTTTATAATTGAGATCATAGCTCAGTGGTAGAGCAATCCCCTTTTAAGGGATTGGTCGATGGTTCAAGCCCATCTGGTCTCACCAATTTTTGGATTGTTTTATGGAACAGCTAGATCTTTTTAAAAAGAAACCAATACTGGAAGTTGGTAAAGCTTATAGATTTATATATGGATATGAGAATCAGTGTGTTAGAGATCTTTATATAGCAAATTTTGATTATCATGGTGATCCATGGGAATCGTATTGTTCAATTTCTTATTTTGCAATATCTCCAAACACACTAAAGAATGGTGACAAATCTTGTCATGATTGTGGTGGTTATATTTGGGAAAAAGGATATAGAAATAAGATAGAGGTTAATTATCAGATGGAAGCTAATTCATTTTATGAGCTTACTGGTGATGATCTTTTAAAGTTTCTTTATAAGCTTAAAGATAAGCATATTAGGAAAAAGTATTCTCTTCCGGAACATGAGGTTTGGAAGAATTGGCTCAAAGTGGCTGGATAGTTAAACGGTATAACGCAGTTTTGATAAAGCTGTATTTCAAGTTCAATTCTTGGTCTAGCTACCATTTTTTAAATTTACTGGATAAGTAATAATGGATATTCCTGTTTCAAAATTTTATTCTATTACCAAGGCAAATGGTGTAGATGTTGTTCATTTTAGCAATAATGATTTTAGATATTTTCTAAAAAATTCTTTTTATGCCTTTCGCTATTCTAATGTTGGCAATCATGTATATTCTATTATTGAAAGTACTGTGGTTTCCGAAGAAACATATGTTGCGTATAATTCTTGTAAGGAAAATCTTATTGCTCTTGCAATGTTGATTGTTCAAACTGTTCGTAATAACTTTTTAGGTGATGACGATGTATCTATTGCTGATATTGTTAGCTATGATTACAATGTTAACTATAAAGATTATTCGTATGCAAGTCATATTGTCTATGATAGATTTGATAAAATAATTCAAGACGTAAATCGTTCTGAAGAAGATAAGGCAAATGCTCAAAAAAATATTGATCTTATCAATGCAATTGATGAACAGATGTTTAACGACTTTATTGCTCTTTGTAAGTACATTGTTGACTTCTATGTACAAAGTATTAATCTTGTAATAGATACTTTTGATAAAGATGCCCCAATGCCTTTTAGTGATATTTATTTACTACTAAAAGAATGCAATGAAAAAACATATTTGATTGATCTTGGAGATAGTGATTTAATTTCTTCTATTGATAATGTTGAATTGCGAGAATCAACGACTGGCAATTTTATTGTTTATACTTATAGTATTTTTGCTTATAATGGTAAGACATATTTTAGCAGTACTGATCAAAAAGTTATTCGCTCTTATAATGGAAAGATTGCTCCGTCTAAGCTTGGACTTAAAAATCCTGTTGATAGTGATATTGAAAGAATCAAGGCTCGTGCCAAGAAAGTATTTGATATTAATACTAAGCCATCGTATTCTTATTATACTGGCACAATGATTGAAAGTACTGGTTGGTTTGGCAGAGAAGTTCAAGCTACTGGTCGTTGCATGGTTGATATTAATACTCTCATGCAGATAAATCCTGGTTTTAATAACTATTTTCCATATGGAATTAGAGATTCTGTTAGAAATTCCACATCTGTTGACAAGATTCTTTTTGATGATATTTCTGATGATTTCTTGTTGTGCATGACTCCATACGTGTACATGTTTAGTTTTGTTGTTAAGAAATGGGCAAGAGTTCTAATTGACAATGTCAGTGATATTGTATTTAGGGCAGATGCATTTGATAAGTTGATTATAGATTCTGAAATTAAAGATCTCATGTTCTCACTTGTTGATTGCACAAAGATGGGCGATGCAATTATTGGTCAAGATATTATTGATAACAAGGGTGGTGGTTCAATCTTTTTGCTTGCAGGCAAGCCCGGTCTTGGTAAGACTCTTAGCGCAGAAACTGTCGCAGAGACCCTTAGGCGGCCTCTTTATATGGTTGGCGTAGGTGAGCTTGGAACTGATCCACAATCGCTTGAAAATAACCTTGCGCGCGTCCTAGACACTGCTTCTGCATGGAATGCTATCCTCCTTTTGGATGAATGTGATATTTTTATGGAAGCTCGTCAGAATATGGATGTTCATCGAAATGCGATGGTTGGCGTATTCCTTAGACTTCTTGAGTATTATCCTGGTATAATGTTCTTGACTACAAATAGATCCAGTAACATTGATGAAGCTTTCTTTTCTCGTATTAGTTTGGCTATTCAGTTCCCTGATCTTGATGCACAAAGTAGATATTCTATTTGGAAAAATATTATTGCCTTGTATGGTAATAAAATAAACCAAGAAGATATAGATATTGATTTGTTGTCTCATGTAGAGATTAATGGTCGTCAAATCAAGAATGCTGCTAAGCTTGCTGTTGCTTATTCTAGTTATAAGAATAAGATTCCTACAACAAGAGATTTTATCGCCATTATAGAAAATGCTAAAAAGTTTTCTGAAAAGAAGTAACCTGTTTCAATCCTGCTTTAACTTATATGGTAAAGTGATTCCCTGAAGAGGAATAGAAGACGATTCGAGCGCGTCAGGCGGGACCAATAATTTAGAAGGTACTGTTAGCTAGACAGTTAAATGAATTATATTATCATAAGATAATCATGCCTTCTTTTAGCCCCTGTGGTGGAATTGGTATTCACAAGGGATTTAAAATCCCTCGGCGTTAGCCATGTCGGTTCAAGTCCGACCGGGGGCACCAAAATTATTATGCGAGTGTACCAGAGCGGTTTAATGGCTATGGCAAAGACAACATTACGTTATCGAGAATACCTTAGATTCATTGGTTCAAATCCAATCACTCGCTCCAAGTATCGTGTTGGCCGTAGCTCAGTTGGTAGAGCCCTGGATTGTGATTCCGGTCGTCGTGGGTTCGAATCCCACCGGTCACCCCATTTTGTTGGATTGTTTTATGAAAACTGTTAAGAAGATTGCTAAGGCAACTTTTAAGACATCTGCAATGTTTGTTGCTGGTATTATAGTACCTATCGCTATGCTTATTTATGTATGGGGATATTGCAATGAAGATAAAGGTGAATGAATTATTGACCCAATAAGACAAAATTATGTCCCGTATTGATAATTGACTAATGTCTTTATCAGTATAAACTCTATGTTACATCAGCCAATGTAACAATTAACAGGGGTATATTATGAGTAAAATTATTGGTGCAACTGTGGGAATTCCTCCACGCAATAGAAAGGTAGATATAAATCCATTTTATATAAAACATTATTATAAGGATGATCCCTATATAACTACGTTTTGGAATTGTTTATCTTTACTATTTCCACAAGGAGAAAAGTTTTTTGTTGATTCTGTCAAACATTATAGAAGTAATGTAACTGATAAGAAATTGCTTGCAGAGATATCTGGCTTTATTGGTCAAGAATCTTTCCATACAAGAGAACATGAAAGTGTAAATAAATTTATTGCTGTATCTGGTATTGATATAAACTCTTTTGATAAACAGTTAAAATTTATATTAGATATAGCTAGAAGGTTGCCACCTAGTTTTCAGCTAGCTGCAACCTGTGCATTGGAACATTATACTGGCATAATGGGTCATCAATTATTAGATGATGATTCTCATAATGGTTCTATAATGTATAACTATATGCAATTATGGATATGGCATGCCATTGAAGAATGTGAACATAAATGTGTTTCCTTTGATGTGTATCAAGATCAAGTAGATTCTTATTTAATAAGAATTATGGTAATGCTTGCTGCTACTGTTGTATTCTTTTCAGTTGTATCTGTTTTTTATTTAAGGATGTTGTACCAATATCGTTTACTAAATCCATTCAAGATTGTTAATGCAGGTTTTCATATTGGATGGCTTTTTAAGAATTTGATTTTTGATTATTTAGAATATTTTAAACCAGGGTTTCATCCATCTGGACAAAATTCTCAATGGTTAATAAATCATTGGTTAAATATGTTAGATATTAAATGAATTTAGTAAAAAGAATTTTAAATAAGACTTTAAATGTTATTGTAACTATATATGGACTTGTCCTATTTTGCATTGCATTTGGAGTCTGGTTTATTGCTACTAAGTGTGGATTTAAAGTTCATACATCTAGTGGTTGAGTAATTTGGGGGCATGGCTCAATTGGCACAGCAACAGCTTTGCAAGCTGTCATTTTCGGGTTCGAGTCCCGATGCTTCCACCAAATAATGGAATTGTATTTTTAACTGGGAGATGACCGTGGGGAAACCTTCGGGGACGTACGTTCGAGTCGTACCAATTCCACCAAATACCTTTGACGGTTTAATAATAGAAATTTAGGATAAAAAATATGACAGCTCAAGCTACTCTTGAAGTCAAGAAAACTCTTACGGTAGTTGATCGTTCCACCAAGGCACTTATTACTGCTGCCGATACTGTACAAAAAGCTATTACTGATCTTAACACTATTGCTAATGTTAGTGTTGCGTTGGCTCAGGAAATTGAATTTAAGCAAAGTGAACTTAATGCACTTTCTGATCAATTCACTACAAAAGAACGTGAACAAGTTGCTGAACTTCGTCTTCGTGTTCTTGAAAATGAAGACAAGGTTTTTGATGAGCTTCTAAAGTCTCGTAAGCTTGTTGCCGTTGCTCCAGTGATTATTTCTGATCTTCAGACTGAACTTGCTAGCACTAAGGCTGGTGTTGATGCAGCAATTGCTGAAGCTGTTAAGGCTGCTGAGATTCGTGTCTCTTCTGCTTGTCAAGCTCAACTTGCTGCTAAAGAAGCTGCTCATAATGTTGAGTCTGCTACTCTTAGAGCAAATACAACTGCACAAGCTGAACGTAATGGGTTCTTGTCTGCTCAAATTGCTCAATTGCAAGCCGAAATTCAGAAGGAACGTGATGCTCGTGTTGCTATTGCTCAAGCAGATGCTGCCAAGCAAGGCGTTATTGTTAACGCTGGCAAGTAAATAAATAACGTATAATTGCGCTTTAAACAGATACTTCGTTTCCGCCAAAATTGGGAATATAGTTTAACTGGTAGAACGTCAGCCTGAAAAGCTGAAGGTTTCGGTTCGAGTCCGTCTTAAAAACTCTGTTTATAATTTCTTCTTTATACTTTTAAATTTATGGCCTTGTAGGGGAATTGGTATACCCAGCGGATTTAGATTCCGTGCTCGAAGAGCGTGTCGGTTCGAGTCCGACCTTGGCCACCAATACAATTTGAAAGGATTTTAATTATGGCTTTACTGCCTCATCAACAACGCGTCGTGGATGAAAAAATGAACTTGATAAGAAAATGACATCTCTTTATCAATTTCTTGCTCTTAATACCCTTGCTGGTATGGGAGAATCAAGCTCTACTACAATTCCAGAAGACGAAATGCAAAGATTGAATACTCAGCTTTGTATTATGGGTGCTTATTCTAGCATTCTTCAAGAGCGTATTAATAACTTTCCCAAAGTTGATTAATTGCCCAAAATAGGAAACATATTATGAGTGTTCATAATGTTTCTGCCATTATTATGATAATTGCATATATTGGCTCATTGTTGTTTTGTTATCCTGCATATATGGCTTTGGTTGTATATGCTTGCTGTTATGTTGTTTATTATGTTCCAGATATTATCATTTCTGTTTTTGAAACGCTGGGAGATATTCTATCTTCTATGGGTGATATTTGTGATTGACAAATCAAATACTAAAATAATATGTCTGGCTAAATATTCATTTAAAGAACATTCTGCCAGGAAAAGATGTAGGAAATTAGTTCTACAAGATAAAGCTGAACTTATATCAAGAACATCTCAACACTTTTGGTATAGGGTTCCTTCTGATTTTATAATTTATCCAAAGAGATAGTTATGTCTAAGTCTAGATCTAAATTTTTATGCCTAGATTGTCGGATAGATACTGGCAAAATATGTGAACATTATTTTATTAATACGGATACATGGATATCTGTAGCTGGTTCAAAAACGGGAATGTTGTGTATCTCGTGCTTGGAGAATAGACTTAAACGTAAATTAGTTGCATCTGATTTTCCAGATGTTACTATTAATAATCCCAAGTATGCCAAGATGAGTCTTAGACTTCTTAATAGGATTAAATCAAATTATGTTGATAATAGTGTGGGCTACGAAACACATTAAATAAATAAGTAGTAAAAAATATTATCAACTTAACTTACAATGGCCCCGTCGTCTAGTTGACCAGGACTCCAGGTTTTCACTCTGGCAAGGAGAGTTTGATCCTCTCCGGGGCTACCAAATTATAGGGAAGTCGCCTAATGGTATGGCAGCAGGCTTTGATCCTGCCGGATGATTACATCTATGTGGGTTCAAGTCCTACCTTCTCTACCAAAATATTATGGAGTTTTTATGTCTAGATCTTACAGAAAAACACCAGTCTATGGCTTTACTTGTTCAGTTAGTGAAGCAGACGACAAACACAGATGGCATAAACTTATGCGTACTGTTGAAAAACAAAAACTAAATAAAATACCATTATATAAAGTATATACTTCTGACAGAGATCCTGTTCTTGAAGAGTATTTGGATAATGTATTTGGGTATTGCTCTTGCAGTATGTGTAGTCACTATGACAAATATGATCATGGCGGCTATGACCACATAACCACTGTTAAAAAAGATGTATCTAATTTATGGGATATGTCTAAGGATGGTAAGTATTATATGACTAAAGATAGATTGCTTAGGTATATTAATTACCCCTTTAATTATCTTAACGTTGATCCGATGAGACGTTATTATCGTCTTGTTTCTAAATAATGGCCTGATGGCGGAATTGGCAGTCGCGCTGGTTTAAGGTACCAGTTCCAGCAATGGAGTGTGGGTTCGAGTCCCACTTAGGCCACCATTATAATATAGTTGCAATTATGTACACTTCAACACAAATATTATCTTTTAAGATGTATTCCGATTTATTTCCAGAAGACCCAGGTAAAGCTAAATTGCTTCTTAGGCGTCTTCAAAAGGAATGGCATCCAGATAAAAATTCCAATACTTCTGCTCATGATGTGTTTATTCATATAATGAAGCTGTACCAAATGTCTAATCCAGTTTCTTATTCTGGTCCTGAATATACAAGAATGGATGGTGCTACTGCTAGATTTAAATCTGTATGCTCAGTTGTTGTATCCTTTTGTACTGTTTGGTATAGTGACAAGAATGCTGTCTTGTTAGAATTTACGGACGACTCTAAGTTTTTGATTGAATATTTTAAGAAGAATATTAAAACTGTTTCTGAGTATATTAAGTCATCTAAGAAAGATAAGTATAACTTTATTATTCCAGATATTTATGAAGTCAAGAATGATAATATCTTGATTATAAAGATGCCTGATAAGAACTTTGTTCCTTTGCAATTTGTTAAGTCTTATATAAAACAACATGATGATTACAAGCTTGCGTTTTGGATTATCAGTAGAGCATTTGATATAAGTATGCTATTTGATGCATCTAATCTTGTTGCAAATGGTTTTATAATTCCACTATGTTTTGTTGATTTAAAAGAACATAGGATGATTGATCTATCTGCTTATTTTTTTGCCTCTAATGATAAACTTCATGCTCTTGATTCTTCTCAAGTTATTTTTTATCCACAGCAGTCTTTGACTAATAAAGTTGTTGATAAGAAGGCTGATATCGCACTGGTAAAGGCTTTTGGATTAAAGCTTATTGGTGATAATACTGGTATTGGATATTGTTATAAAAATCCTAATTGTCCAGATCAAATTATATCATTTTTATCTAATGTTAGTTTTAAAAACAAACTAGCTTCTTACACTGATTGGCAAACAGAAGTTTCTAAAAAGTCTTTTGGCAAAAGACAGTTTCATGATCTTATTCTTACTTTTTCTCAATTATTTAACTATCACAATGGAGCCTAATAATGGGCAACTCAAGTTTTTCATATACGGACTGGACTACGCACACTAGCACAACCAGTACAAAAACTGCTTCTCAAATTTTTACAACAACCTCTCTTAAGGATTCTATTAATCCTGCAAAGATGACAATGCGTGAATCTTGCGATTCTGATGCAAATCCTAATTCTACTCCAATTATTATTGGATTGGACTTTACTGGATCAATGGGTGCCATTCCTGAATATATGATTAAAGAAGGGCTTGGTAATTTGTTCAAGGAAATCTACGACAGAAAGCCTGTTAGCGATCCACATGTTCTATTCTGTGGAATTGGTGATGTTGAATATGATCGTGCACCATTTCAAGTTGGACAGTTTGAAGCTGGCTGCAAAGAGCTGACTGATGGCCTGTCTGATTTTTGGCTTAGTGGTTGTGGCGGTGGTGGTAATCAAATTGAATCTTATCATGTCCCATATTACTTTGCTGCACATCACACCAAATGTGATTCTTATCTCAAGCGCGGCAAGAAAGGATATATCTTCACTATTGGTGATGAAGGGCCTCCTTCTGTTTTGACAGCTGCTCAAGTGCAATCTATTTTTGGCTATAAGCCAGAATCTGATGTTCCCTTTGTTGATATTATTGACAAGGTTCGTCAATCATATGTTCCTTATCACATTATCGTAGAACAAGGGTCACATGTTCAAATGTATGGTATTGATAATGTCAAAAGAGGCTGGAATGCTGTAATGGGCGAGAATGTAATTGTTCTTAGCGACTATAAGAAGCTTTCCGAAGTTATTGTTTCTATTCTACAGGTGCAAAATGGGGCGAACTCAAAAGATGTTGTGGGCAGTTGGTCTGGTGATACTAGTCTTGTTGTTAGTAAAGCCATTTCTGGTGTTGTTGCTAATACTGGCACTGGTGGCCTTGTTAGGTTTTAAAAGGTTTTAAGATATAATGAATTATGCAGTTATTGGCTCTCAATATGGTGATGAGGGCAAAGGTCGTGTTGTTGATAGTTTAGTTAAAAAACTAAAAGGACAAACTATTGTTGTTAGATATAATGGTGGGGCACAGGCTGGACATACTGTAAAATTCAAGGATGGTGATTCCCATGTGTTTCACCATTTTGGTTCTGGAACAATTCGTGGTGCTGCTACTTATTGGTCTGAATATTGTGTTTTTGATCCTATTGCTTTTAATAAAGAAAGAAGTTCTCTTGTTTCTGTATTCAATATTAATCCATTGTTTTTTCTTGACCCTAATGCAATGGTTATCACCCCATTTGACATTGCAATAAACAGAATGAATGCGATACTAAATAAGCATGGTTCTTGTGGTATGGGTATCAATGAATGCATTCGTAGAAATGAAGATCCGTTTTTGTCTTTACGTGCTTGTCATTTTGAAAATGATTTTGTTATTGCAACTCAAATACTTCAAAGGATTCATCTTAAATTTGTTAAGGATTATTATGCAGATAATAAACTTAAGAATGAAGAATTGTTTCCTGCTGATCTTGTATTGTTTATCAAGAGAATAATTGGACCGGACTATATACATAATTTTGTTGATCAATATATTATAGCATCTAATTATTGCAATGTTATCACTTTAGATAAGCTTGATTATTATCATAATATTATTTTTGAAGGTGCACAGGGATTGATGCTGGATGAGCATTTTGGTAATTTTCCATATGTAACGCCTAGTCGTACTGGATCTATAAATATAACCAATATTTGTAGAAAATATAATCTTCGTGTAGATGAAACAATCTATGTCACAAGACCCTATATGACTAGACATGGTTTTGATAAAACTTTCAAAGCTGAATCTATAGACAAGTATTTTGACGTAGTTGATACAACCAATGTTTATAATGATTGGCAAAAACATATTGAATATACTCCATTTAATATGCATTTGTTTTATAAATTTATTCAGTATGATGCTCCGTACAATAATGCTGTTTCAACAAAATTAGCAATAACTTGTATTGATCAAATTAAAGATGTTGACAACGTTCCTTATTATAGAGATAATGTTAACATTCTTCATTTTAGAACTATGGATCATTTACTTTCTGTCCTACAACATTTGTTGTCTTTAGATGGATTTTATAAATTTTCTTCTCCATATAATGATTAATGCGGGTAAGCGTGAGGAACGTCGCCAGCCTTCCAAGCTGTGCAGTTGGGGTTCGAATCCCCATACCCGCTCCAAATATAGGATAAGGACAATAGTAAATAAAAGACTATATAGTGGCTCTCCATTGTGAAATGGATAAAGAGTTTGCGCATGGCGCACTATCCTAATTCGCTGTTGTCATATAATGGCTATTATGCTGGTTTTGTAGTCCAGTCATGAGGGTTCGATTCCTTCTAACAGCACCAAATTAAACGTGTGTAATAGCACGACTCGAAGACCTGAAGTGAGTATAAATTTACAATAATATTTATGGATGGGTGCCTGGTATTATTGTAATTCTAAAACACAGGCGTGAAAAGGTTATTAAAGCGACCTAACAGAGCGGCCATAACGAAAGGATGGCAACGTATTCGTAAGCGTTAACTAATTTTGGTAGGTCTACCGTCTGGGAGAGCGGCACAGTCTTGAAAATTGTTTGATCCTTAACGGGGTTAGAGGGTTCGAATCCGTCACCTACCGCCAAAATCAATTGCTGCAGTTCTTTAAATGGAATCTGATTTATATCATGCAGCTACAATATAAATCTATAAAATGGACATTGGATAGGGCACCTGATTAACGTCAGTGTGCTCTTTTTTATTATGGGCGATTTACAATTTCAATATCAGTATAAATCTGATGATCTGACTGCTGCATTACAACTACTTTTTCAAGAGTTATCTTGTCTGAGAAATTTTATATCTGTGCGAGTTAAAGACAATCCTGTTATTTCACAATGGGATGATTATCATGTTTCGTATACCAAGAATAAATATCTTGTTTGTTGTGCATATATAAATATTCTTAAATGTTTTCCCTCTATAAAAGAACAAATGGAAAAGACTGAGCAGTCTATTCTTATAATTCAAGATAAATTTGAAGGTGCATGGTAATGCCAAAATATAAATACACTCTTGCTCGTGGTGAAAGTATTGCATTGCGTCCTGGTGAAATTAATTATTCAAATGTAACATCTTTTCTTGGTGACTGGTTGCGTACTGGAACTGATTCGTATTTTACATATATCTATATTCCAGAAGGATATAGCTGGGATGGATGTTCTCCAAAGTTTAAATTGTTTGGTAAGTTTATTGGTTCTCCTGATTTTGGCAATAAGACAAAGATTGCCTCTTTAGTTCACGATGCTCTTTATCAATACGCTGGCTTGCACTCTATCCCAAAAGATAAGTGTGATTTTATTTTTCTTTCTTTAATGAAAAGAGAAAAGTTTATATTTTCCAAGTTTTATTTTTATGCTGTTAAGTATTTCGGTTTTATTTCCTGGAATAAGTATATGAATATGAATCTTGGTAAACCTATTTGAGTTATAAAACATGTCTCTACTAGACAATATCAAAGCAGATCAATTGACTGCTAGAAAGGCCAAGGAGGCCACTAAAGCTTCTCTCCTTACCACATTGATGGGCGACATTCAAAACGCTCTTAAAGGCTCTTTTAAGGGCACTGAAGATGAGCTTATTGTATCTACTATCAAAAAGTATCTTGATACAAATAAAGAATTCCAAGGCAAAGATCCTGATTCTGTAACTTTAGCTATGTTGCAATTAGAACAGGCAGTTCTTGAATCTTATATGCCATCCCAATTAAGTCTAGACGCAATAATTGCCATTATTAAGCAAGAAGTGCTGTCTGACCTGCCTTCTATTATGAAGCATTTTAAGACAAATTATCTTGGTAGATATGATGGCAAAATGCTATCTGACATTGCAAAGGCTTCTGTAAATGGCTAATCGTATTCAGGCTGTAAATATTGAATTTGTATATAATGGATATATTGCCTCTATAGTATTTACTTCTGAAAAAGGTGTACTGCCTTCTCGAAGAATGATTGCTAAGTCTATGGAAGAAATGGTTGATGTTATCAATGCTGCACAACAAGAAGTTGATGAGCTTAATGCTGCACGACTTAATACAGTTACCGCATAAGGTATATTGCAATGACAAATCCTATTAAAATAGTAATGCTTCTTGATTCTTCTGGATCAATGGGTGTTCTAAAAAATGAAACAATACAAGCTTTCAATAGTTTTATTGCTTCTCAAAAAGAATTAGATGGCGAAGCTACTTTTTCTCTATACAACTTTGGTTCAGGTGTTAATTCTGCTGAAGCTATTGATGTAAAGAAGGCTCAAGATCTTAATGCTTTTAGTTATAGACCTTCTGGCGGAACGGCACTTTATGATGCAATTGGTAAAGCTATTAGCGTAGAAGTTAAGGCTGGCACTTCTGGTGTTCTTGCAATTCTTACAGATGGTGAAGAAAATGCATCTAGATTGTTTAAGAAAGATCAGATAGCTACAATGATTAAAGATACTCAGGAAGTTAATGGGTGGCAAGTTATTTTCCTTGGCGCTAATATCACCAACTTTACTGAATTTACTGCTTCTATTAATGTTCTTCCAGCTAATGCTGTTGGTTTTGAATATACCAGCAAAGGACTACATGGTGCTCTTAATAGCATTAGTGCTAGTACAACTGCATATAGAGCAAGTCATTAATACACGGATATGTGATGCCAGTTTCTAAAGAAGTTTCTAATCTGTTGAATCTTTTAATTAAGAAGATGACAGACCCTGATACAAAATATTCAATTCCTCATTCATATAAGACTTTTAATGGAACTTGTATTCCGTTTATAGGGCCTTATTGGAAGAATGTAGATTTTTCATCTGATCATTGTCATGTTGCTCGTATTAAGCCATTGAATAAAAATATATCAAAAATATATGTCGGCTTTAATCAGCATCCTCAATTTGAAGATTACCCATATTTTACTTTGCACGGAAAAGAATGGGATATTATTATTGGTGCTCTCGTTGGTTTGTACAAAGAAGTAAATTCAGAAAGACCTTCTGTTGAAAGCGTGGATCTTTGGTTGTCGAAGATACATGATAATTTGTATGAATTTTCTCAAACTTTTGAAATTATAGAGAATTAAAGTGATTCTGAAATGTAACTGCAAGCACGATTACCAAGATAAGACTCATGGTAAGAATATGCGTGTTCATAGCAATGCCAATAAAGGGTATCGCTGTACTGTTTGTAATGCAATGACTCCATATCCATCTGATATGAAAAAGAAATAAGGTGAATAATAATGGTTGCGCTTAATCGTAAAGCTTCTCCGGTTGTTATGCCAATTCCTAAAGGTTTGTCTGGAAATGGCAATGTTCAATATGTAAAGAATTCCAAAACTATGCTTTTGGAAATTGCAACTTCTGTTTTGTATGGTAAGGATCAGTTTTATAATACTGCTGATCAGCTGTATCAAAATATGAAGAGTGCTGTAAATAGTCTTGTTCTTGCAAATGAATTTGATTATATTGCAAACGTTTGCTTGTTTGCTAGAAAGGTTATGGATATGCGTACATATCCTATTGCGATTGTTGTTGAATTTGCCAATGCACTAGCTGTGCATAAGAAATCATATGCAAATATGCGTAATCTTGTTAAGGATGTTATCTCTAGAGGTGATGAACTTACTGAGCTTTATGGCTACTCGCTAACTATTTTTGGTAATAAAAAATGTGTACCAATGGCCATTAAAAAGGGCGTTGCAGATGCATTTAATAAGTTCGATGCTTATCAATTTGCTAAGTATAACGGTGGTTCAAAGTCACTTACGATCAAAGACCTGATGAGAATTGTACACCCCGTTCCAGTCGATACTGTTCATAACGAAATCTTCTCCAAAATTATGACGGATACTCTTGAGTCTCCATATACATGGGAAGTAGAATTTTCAAAGAATGGTCAACTTCCTCTTTCTCAGCAAAAGAAAAAGTCTGTTATTTGGGATGAACTTATTAATAGTGGCAAGCTAGGCTATATGGCTATGCTTCGTAATCTTAGAAACATTGAACAAGAATGCTCTAGTCAAACTATTGTAAATGTTGCTAAGTTTATTTCAGATCCAGAAAAGATTAAAAGATCTAAGCAGTTGCCAATGGCATTTATTACTGCTAAGGAAAATGTATCTACGCTGGTATTCAAGCAAGCTCTTGATGAAGCAATTGAGCTTTCGTTTTCCAACGTTCCTAATCTTGGAAATAGAATCTGTATAGTTATTGATAATTCTGGATCAATGCGCGGTAAGGCTATTGATACTGCAGTATTGTTTGCAGCTGCTATTAATGCAGCACATTCAGCATCTACCGTAGAAATTGTTTCCTTTGGCAGCACAGCTGGTTTCATAAGTAATCCAACTTCTCTTACTAATATGGCTAAGATGAAGCATGCTATTAATTTAGCTGGACATGGCGGTGGAACCAACTTTAATTCAGTTACTCAACTAATTGGCAATAGACAGTATGACGCTATGTTTATATTGTCGGATGGAGATGTTAGCAAAACAGATCTGTCGAAGGCTAATAAACTAGGTGGTAATGGTATTAAGGTTATTTTTAACTTTAATGCTAGTCCTACAACTCCATTTAGGGAAGGTAATTCTTTCTTTATTTGTGGTTTAAGTGGGAAAATATTCTCTTTCTTGAAGTATGTTAATGAAGTCGGAAGCTTATCTGAACTACTTAGCTGTAGTTATGGTAGCTTTCCGGTTAATTAAATAAACAAAATAGATGTACTTAATTGTATAATTTCTTTGTTTGTCTTGCGTCTCAATGGGGCGCAATTCTAATTATTCAGGTTAGAGAATAGTCATCCTGCGTCATTCTTCTATGATGCTTTAGATGAATCTTTGTAGATAGGCAATTAATTTGTCTTTTTATTTGTAGTGTCCCAATATGGTCGTTTCGACGTTAAAAGTCGATTCCAGAAATCAAAACACAGGTTTAATATCCGGTACCCAAAAGGTACCTACAATTAAACCACAGTTTTGAAATCTTGAACCAAACCATATTGGGAGATGTCAGATCCAGGTCCTGGCACTGCAGCTCCAGTAGCTTCAGGTGCCTGGTGGGCCCAGATCTACATCACGAGAAGACTGGGAATTTAAAACAAATTCCTGTCTCCTCTTAACGATATAATTAATTATACTAATATAATTAAATACATCGAGGGTTAAACGTATAGCAATAACTGATTATTGTTGTAAAAGTGCATAACAAGGGACGCCTTGTAAAGTATAATATTCAACCACATCATAGGCCATGATGTGAAATAATTAAGTAAATAAGCCTGTATAATTGATCAATCTTCCAAATAAACAAAGCCCTTTGCTGGGTAGAGGTTTTACTGGTCGATTTTAATTAAACTAACTCACTATTCGTTTCGGACCCTATCTTTATGAAAAATTTTACTAATTATCGGCATATAATGCTCGATATGGAAACATTAAGCATTGCTGATAATCCAGTAATATTATCTATATCTGCCATTGCTTTTGATATAGATACAGCTAACAATTTAAATGATTTTAAAAAACCCTTAATTGGGCAAATAAGAGATGATAATGACATCTCGTTCCATTGTGCGCTGGATATAAACGACCAAATTAAAAAGGGTTTAGATTTTGACAGTGGCACTCTATTGTGGCATTTGGAACGTAATAATAAATTCTTTATGGAATGTATAAATCCTAAAGATGCTAGTATTGCGAAAATAACCCCTGAATCGGCTCTAGAAAGTTTTAATAGCTACATACATGATGTAAGTGCTAATGATAGATTTTATAGAAAACCAATTGTGTGGGCATGCGGGGTGGTAAATGATCATAGGTGGCTTGATAATTTATTCCTCGCATACAAAAAAACTAACAGTTTAGAGTTTAGGCAAAAAATGTGTTATCGCACAATAAGAGAAGCCTATGATACTGTTGGTGGTCTTCAACTTCCTAACAATCATGATTCGTTTGATGATTGTGTAAATCAGATATTAACCCTACAAAGTATTTATAAAAATGCAATTGACCCCAACTGAATATTTAGAATTAATTGAAAATCTACACTATGTAAAAAGTGCAGGTTTTAAAATTATGGTTGTAAATGGACATTTTTCCGTTTGGAAATTATATCCTAATAATAGAAAAGTTATGCTATCTACTGGCTATTCTACTATTGAAGAATGCTTTGCTTTTGTAGATGGTGCTCATACTAAATGAGAGAATACTTAAGACTTATTAATAGAGTTTTGGTTTACGGTGAAGCCCGTGGTGACAGAACTGGAACAGGAACTGTAGGTTTATTTGGTGAGAAAATAACTCACAATTTACTTGATGGTTTTCCAATGGTTACTTCTAAAACTACCTATTATAAATTTTCCATAAAAGAGATTTTGTGGATGCTTACTGGTTCATCTAATAATAATGATCTTAATAAAGAAGGCGTTACTATTTGGGATGAATGGTGTTTAGCAGATGGCGATCTTGGACCAATTTATGGTAAGCAATGGAGACATTGGCCCACTGAAGATGGCGAAATAGATCAGATAGCTATTCTTGTTGATGGATTAAAGAATAATCCAAATAGCAGAAGACATATTATTAGTGCATGGAACTGGTCATATATACCTAATGAAAAATTATCTCCACATGATAATGTTGCTCAAGGTAAAATGAGTTTAGCTCCTTGTCATATGATGGCGCAATTTTATGTATCGCCGGTTACTACTGATGACAAGATAAGATGGAGCGCGTATCAAAAGGCTATTGGCCTAGATGGTGGTATTGAAAATGCCCCTGATAAAAAATTAAGTTGTCAACTTTATTGCAGATCACAAGATCTGTGTCTTGGTACTCCTTTTAATATGGTTGGTTACGCTGCTCTTACAATGATGCTTGCTGATCAATGCGGATATATGCCTGGCATGTATCATCATATTATTGGAGATGCTCATGTTTATAATAACCACATAGATGGTGCTAAATTGATGATGCGAAGAGATCCTTTGCCTCTTCCTTTTTTGAAAATAAACAAAAATGTTGAATCTATTTTTGACTATAAAATAGATGACTTTGAAGTTGTTGGATATAAATCTCATCCTCCAATTTCTTTTGATGTTTCAGTCTAATTATTCTTTTTAAATTTGTCCTATTTAGGAAATAAATATCTTATGAAAAAAGTAGCTTTAATTACTTTTGGTATAGCAGATGGATACTGCCATAAAGATTCTCCAAGGCTTATTAATAATGGTCCAGAACTGTATGCTAAGATTTTAGACATACTAAAGAATTCTGGTGCTAGCTTGGGCGCATATGTGTCTGTTAATAATCCTGCAGATACTAATAATATTGTTAATGTGGAAAAAATTATTCCAGCTACAAAAATTATCAATGTTAAGCTTTGTACTGATCAGTTTATACATGTCAATAACGAAATGACTATCAAAGATTATTCTGGCGATAATATGCTGTTTGATGGAAATCAAATAGACTTTATTTTGCGTCCACAAGATTATGATATTCATATCTGTGGTATTGATATTAATGGTGTCTTCATCAATGCTATTAATTCACTTGTTAAACTTGGGTATAGCGTAACTGTTTACAGTGACACTATTAAGCCTTTCAGCAAAAAAACTATTCTACATATTAAGAATAGTGACGTTAAGTTTGTTAGCGCAAAAAGTGTTTGCCTAAAATAAGCTTAATTTATGGATAAAAAGATGGATCCTATAATTACTATTATTGTTGCATGTGACACGAATTTTGCTATTGGAAAAGATAATCAATTGCCTTGGAAACTGCCAAGCGAACTTAAACATTTTAGACAATATACATTAAATAAACCTGTTGTGTGTGGCAAAAATACCTTTGTATCTTTACCGTTTCTTCTTCAGCATAGACCTATGTTTGTCTTTTCTTCTCAGGAAAGTACATTGGTTTGTATGCAGGAAAAAATGGATGCTTTTAAAGAAAAATATGGTAGTAATAATATACCATTTTTAGCAATGGTTTCTGATGTTAAGGAATTTTTAGATAGCTTTAAGGAACTTTATCCTAACGAAAAAGAAATATGTATTATTGGTGGAAAGCAAATTTATGATTTGTTTTATCCTTATGCAGATAAGGTTATTTTAACTATTGTTAATACGGTGGTTGAAGGCGCTGATACATTTTTCGATATGCCAGATAAAAATTATTGGAAACGTGAGCACACTCATGTGTCTAATTATAAAACAGATTTAGATGAACACAGCTATTCTATTTATGAGCTGCGTAAAAAGAAATCTTCACAAATAATTTCTCTAAGGACTGGCAAGCCTTTATCAAAATTTGAAATTATTAAATTGCGTATAGACAGTAAAAACCAGAAGGTAATTTAAGTATGACAATGCCCATAGCTAATGGCTCTGTTGTAAAGATTTGGAATGGTTCTCGTGGTCACGACTATGTCGTTGTTGCCGTTAATAGAACTTCCAAGCAAATCGGTCTCATTAAACACACTTGCATTAATCAAGATGGAAATATTCGCTCAAACACTGTACAAGTGCATAAGTGGATTTCCTATGAAGAATTTGGTGTGCAAAAAATTGTTCCACGCATCACAAGAGTTGTGGGAACAAGAGAAGTTAATAATGCTATCCTTTCACAATTCTTAGCAGATTGTGGACATACAGGTGTTATTGCAGCTCGTGTAACTCATAATATCGTAGCAAATCCTGACGGCGCAACTGATGCTCGTCAAGCTTTTGCATTGTAAAACAAAAGGGCAAAAATGACTCAGAATATTTCTGTGCAATATTTTCCGCCTAAACAAGGTGCTCGGGAAACCGATCTTGGTGGTGGATACGTTACAAGTGGTATCTTAAAAACTTCTTTCAGAGTTATCAGAACAGATAAGAATGAAAATGGGTTTTTTATTTCTCTTCCTAGCAAGCAGGAAGCTAATGGGGAATGGAAAGAGATAGTATCATTTGTTAATAAAGATGCAAATGACGTAATGGTCAAAATGATCAAGGATAAGATCAATGGAGACGACCAAAATGCCTCTCCCAATCCCTCTCAAGCATCTGGTGCTCCTGGGAATTCAGCCAGACGTATGCCTCCGAAAACACCAGGAAGCGGTGTTCCAGGAGCTGCTCCCTGGTAAAACAGTGGGTCGCAAATGACGGATAAAAATATTATGCCAAGTCAATTTTCCATATTCAAAGGGAAATCTGCCTTGCGCATGCAACTTCAAAAGCCGGAAGCTATTGAAGATAAATTTAAAATTGGATGCATTATTTTGCAAATGGCACCTTTCAAGGAAGAAAGAAATGGTGTTAGGATTTTTGCTTGGGAAGAGCTAAAGGTAACCGTAAAGCTTGGTGTTAATGATTTGACACAATTGATTTATGCTATAGATGCAGGTGGAGAAGCTAAGTTGTTTCATCAATTTAATGATACTACTAAGTCTATTGAGCTTAAATTAAACGGCGACAAAGGATGGTTTTTGTCGGTTGCACAATCAGCCAAAGATGGCGCAAAACAAAATATAAGCATTCCAATTTCAAGAGAAGAAGGGTATGCACTTGGCATTATGCTAAGAGCTGCGATTCCTCTTATACATAATTGGTTTTAATGAAGGTAATTTTAATGACTAGTTCATTGGATAAACTAAACGCACTTAGCGCTCTTGCTGGTCTTTCTAGAAAGGCTGTTGCAGAACGCGAAGCTGCACCAAAGACCCCTGTAAATAATGCACAAAATCCAACTACAGTAGCCAATTTGGCTCTTGCTGCTCTTGCAGCTCTTGTTGGTAATGTGGCTGCAGGACAAATCAATACAGCACCGGTTCAAGACAATGTTGATCTTTTCGACATCGAAGATCTTGAATCACTAGAAATTGTTGTTGTTATCAACGGCAAATCTAATGTTGTTTTTTCAATTTAATAAGTAAACAAAGAAGGTAATTTTTAAATGGCAAATTCTACTCGTGTTATCTATGGCACAGAAATCGACACCACTGTTGACGGATCTCTAACTCCTGAAGTAATTCTAAGCACTCTACGTGGCACCTATAAGGAGCTTGCAGATGCTGAATTTACTATTACTAGTGATGGTGATGGTAATGACGTTATGCGTATTACCCTGAAGGAAGGAAAGAAAGCTTTGGCTTTTGCTTAAGTTTCCACCCTTTAAGGAAGCGGGAAGAAATTCCCGCTTTTATTTATTATGACAGATAATTTATTTGATTCATTGATGGCATGCTTAAACAGGATTCCATCAACAGATATTCCCAAAGAAGTTAGTGATTTTATACAAATGATTTCTTCTGCGAAATACTCTACCTTTCTCACTGCAGAAAAAGAAGCTCAGTATCATGCATTAAATATTGATGCAATTATTACAGCTCTTACTAATTTTGATGCTTCCTGCAAAACCTCCATCCTTTTTATTCCTACTGTGCAAAAATATATCTCCTCTCTCAGGTCACAGCAAACTTCGGATAATTTTCTATAATGAGTTACGCATATTTAAAAGACTTTATGTCTTTCTTTTTTGTTGCTAAGTATATTAATGGCAATGGATTAAGTTCTAGAAATATTGCTCCAGATATTAATTCAAAAGCTGATATATATACAAAAACAGCAAAGCTTGTTAATCAAGCGTCTAAGCATATATTTTCTAAATTCGATACATTGATTCTGGAAAATACAGATGATGCTTTTGTTGATCTCCTAGATCTTCATGTGTCTTTTAACAATTCTTCTCGTATTAAGAATCGTAATCAGATGAGTTCCTTGCCTACTTATTCACAATTTAATTCTAATTTTGTTACTAGAGTTAACTTTTTACAGCCAAAAGCTGAATATATTCATGACTTTAATGAAAGATATATAAAATCATTTTATTTGTCGCTAATATTTGGTGCTAACGTAACATCTGCTGAGTTGTTTAGATCTGTATATCAAAATAATTATGCTGCATCTGGTCTTGTAAATAGATTTAATAATAATCCAGATAGTATTTCTGTTGCTTATTTTGATTCCGAAGCTGAAATAGAAAGATATCTTGCAAAATATTTTATTACTCTTTCTGATATTTCCAATGCATCTACTTGTCTTCGTATAGCTGGCAATCCTGCTGATAATTTTGTAATTAGAAGTTCTGGTAATCAATATGTATTTAATAACGTGGATTATTATGTAGATAATGCATCTGGTTTATTTAATGATAATATCAATAACAATAACAATAACAATAGTGTTATTGGTTCGTCAGTTGCTTTTAATATAGATGGTGCACAGACTCCACCTACTCCCTTGAGTGATGATAATTCTGTTGTTGCATTATCATATCAATATTTAGATATTGCTAATTTTTATAATAATGAAATGTCTGCCAATATTACTGAAGCTCATAGATCGTTTATAAATAATGAAAATATTCCTACTAAATTAGATAATATCTCCTATAAGAATAATGCTCATGCTAATACTAGAGTTATGTTATCTCTGAATTCAAGGCTTGGTAATATTCGTAGATATCAAGATGCTTATAACTATGGATATTCTCCTTTTATTAGAATTGTTAAAATAAAATTTAATAATAACAAAATTGGATATATTTTATTTACCAATATAGACGACTATAAGCGTGTTAATCTTTATTTAAAAGGTGAATTTAATTTTGCTTTTAAGCAAATAGCCTACTTATCCTCTGATAATTTTAATACAGCTGTCGATAGTTTAAATACAAGATTGCTTCAATTATTTTCCAAAAAAGAAATACAAAATGTCTAATGCTCTTTTTAATATTGCAGTTCGTTCAGATGGAGCTGTTAACCTAACATCTGATTTTAAAAATGTTAAGCTCGATAAGATGACATCATTGCAGCATTTTTTAGCTACATTTGGTTCATCATTTTCTAGCTTTGAAACTCCAATTCTTCCAATAAATTGCAGAAAGATTATTAGGTCTAGCAATTCTGAACTTTATATTTTTGAATATCCATCTATGTATAGATCTATCAAATATAGAGAACATGTGTATAAGGAAGTATTCTGCCCAAGAACAATTTTTGTTGTAAAGATTGCCACCAATGGCAATACAAAACAACTTATTAAGTCTCATGCTTATATTGTTGATCCGCTAACTCCATTTTCTGTAGATATGCTGTTGTATTCTTGGTGTTTTAATAATTACTCCGAATCGTATGGTTCAGCAAGTATTTGTTGGGGCAGTGGTGCAAATACTCTTCAGAATATCATTGATGGTGATTCTTCTGGTTATGGCAGTATATTTAATCTATATATGAGTCTTGGGTTTAATGATCATTTACAGGCCAATGTAAATATGAATCATTTCAAAAATGATAATATTGAATTTGACAGAAATGATGAACAGATGCAACGTATTTGTAAATATCTTCAAGTCAATAAAGTTTTCCCTATGGATGCTTTGAATAAAAAAGATATTAGTATAGCAAGTATAATTGTTGATTTTACTGAAGGTAAGTTTTAATGGTTAACGCAGCTTTTGCCCTTTTCGGCAATCAAGGTGAATGTAAGATAGAAGATCTTACATCTGATAAAAAATTTTGTACTGCCATGTATCATAATGGCATCTGGGAAAAGAGAAAGACACATGTTGGCGAATTTGTTCATTGTATAGCGCCAATAACAATTCCTTATCTAAAGGAAGTCTGCTCCCCATCCTTTGTGTTTGCTTTACCTAAGCCGCCTGTTGGTATTTATAGAGAGGTTCTTAGATTTTTTAGAGACATTTATAACAACATCAAGAGTGAAGTCTATGTTGGTGTGTTTTGGGATCTTGAAAAGAAAGACTATGTATTGTATGTGCCCTCTCAGGAAGTTGCTGGTGCAAGTATTACCTATGATAGAAAGAATGGACCATTCATTGATGCTAATTTAGTTCATGTGATGGATATACATTCGCATGCAAATTTTGGTGCTGGATTCTCTGGCACAGATACTGCTGATGAAGTTAGTACCAAACTTTTTGGTGTTATTGGAAATGTTCTTGGTAATGTTTCTATGGCATGGAGAGCTGGTTGTAATCAAAAATTTGTTACAATGTCTTTTGATGATGTCTTTGATAAAGAATCTGATAAGACATATAGTGTTGGACATGAAGCTGTATTGAGAGTTAAAGAAAAACCTCGTGTTATTTATGCTCCTCCTGCTAGGCCAGTTTATGTTGCAGGTAATACAAATGTGAAGCCAAATATCGTTAAGCCCTATGTTCCTAGCAATGATGCTTCTGTGCGCATGTTTGGCGATATTTATGGTGACTATGATGCATATCTTACGTCTATGTATGAGAACACAATTGAATTTGATTCTCCCATAAATGTGCAAACCTGGGCTTCTCCTGAGTACAAAGAAGGTGTTGATGATTTTGTAACTGTTATGACATCGTGGCTGGATGATGTAAATGGCAACATATGTGAAGGCAGCTCCAATAGGCTTTTAGTATCTCAATTTTTTGATATGATAAATTCATGTGATCAACTTGATGTTGATTTCTTGAAGTATGTTCTAAATGATATTGTTAATTATGCTACAGTTAATGAATTCCATGAATTGATTGAGCATATGAATGGACTTGTATAATGACTGAAATTAATAATGCTATTGAATTAGCTAAATCTATAGTTTCAAATGCTTCTAACTTTAATGCTGCTTTGCATGAAGTTGTAGAAAAATCTATCTTTAATCCTAACATGTATATTAATAGTGGTATTGATGTTATTCCTAATCATATAACACATATTGTTATTAATGGATGTGGTGGTACTGGTGGATGGTTTATTCCTAAACTTGGTAAGATATTGCGTGATGCTGCACAAAAGCAAAAGCTTGGTGATAAACTTAGCGTATTATTTTGTGATGGTGATACTGTTTCTTATAAGAATATTATACGTCAAAATTTTATTGAAAGAGATATTGGCGAGAATAAAGCAAAGGTACTTGCAAATAGATATTCTGTTCTGTTTCCAGACTGTGTAGAAATTGGATATATTGATAAATATGTTTCTCATTCAAATATTATTGAGGCATATCCTGCTGTTCTTCGTGATAAGTTTGTAGATATAAATAAAATTTCTCCTTTTGAATATGTTTCCCAAAGTGGTGGCACGGGAAGGACTAAGAGTGAATTTGCGCTGGTTTTTAATTTTGTTGACAATGCTATTAGTAGAAGAATTATACATTCTGCTGCACATCTTTGTTCTCAGCAAAATGGAGGTCGAGCATATGTCGTTGTAGATGCTGGTAATAATTTATATAACGGCCAAGTTTCTACTTCGTATTATCATCTTTCTAGGCCAGATATATTTACTTCTAATCCATATTCATATTATGCCAGAAACCCTGATGAAATATATGATAATGAATTTGTTAAGTTAGAAAATTGTGCAGATGCTGATTTGGCTATTAATAATCCAGAACAGCTATTTAATGCAAATGATATGTCTGCTACAGTGACTGCGAATCTTGTTAATAATATTTTTGCCGATGGCAAGGTGCATTATGCATTAACAAAGTTTGTTACTGGTAAGAATATTTCTGTACAAAATACTTTGCCGTATGCGAACTTAAGAATTAATAATTTTGACAATACGGCTAGAAATTCACAGCTTACTGAAACATCTAATATATTTGAACAGATATCTGTTATTTATCCCTATAGATATAGAAGAAATTCCGGGGACAATAGTGATGATACTCTTGGATATCTAAATAACATATTCAGCACACAATTTGGCATAAACAGATTTCCTAATCAAGCTATTGCCAATGTGATTACTGCTATAAATGATAAATGCAAGATACACACCAGGGAAACTATTACGGATAACCAAATAATTGATAATGGACGTATGATAGCTGAACTGTGTAATGACTTTGAAAGATTCAATAAATATGTTGAGAAATATGTTGAAGAAGCAGCTAAAGCAGAAGAATTATCAAAAGCAGCGTAACATATTGTTTTTTAAAGATATTGGTGGATCTTTTTCCACCAATGACTTTTTGATGATTCTATATAATTTTATAGAAACATATAGCAACTCTTTACTTGCTGCTATTTCAATAGTTCAATATAGATCTGATTATTTTTGTTCAAAAGCTATAAATAAATGTTTTGATAGTGAAAATGCTATTGTTGAATATTTTAAATTTGAAAAAAGAATCTTATCTTTAATTAGGGGATACATAGATAGTAAGTCTGATTTTAATAAAAGAATTTACTTATTGCAGATAACTTCTTTGGTTACTGCTAGTGTTCCTATATTTAATATATTGTCCGAATATCTTGGCTCTGTTTCAAACACTTTTATTTATAGAAATATAGTTGTAAAAGATAGACTTTTGTCTATTATTAATCCTTCTTTAAAAAGAAATAATCGTCCATTGTATGAGATGATAATTAAAAACTTTTCTCATATTAATAAATTTTTTACTCAATATTATTCATTGTTTTTAAAAAAGTATTCTTTACAAGATAATGTTTATGGATTTGTAAAAAATAGATCTTGTGTTGATAATGCTACTTATCATTTGAATAACACTCCAGAATCTTTAATAAATATAGATATAAATAAATTTTTCAATAATTGTACTATTCTTAAGACAATACAGAATAATGTTTATTCAGATACTATAAATGAATTTGATATTCCAGCTCCCATAAAGAAAGCTTTTCATTTTATGATAATTTCTTTCTTCTCATATCTTACCCACAATTCTGTTTATCCTACTGGTAGTTCTTTTACTCCTGTATTATCTAACATAATAATGTTGCCAATAGATCTTGAGATAATTCATTATTTATCTTCATTTAGTGAAGTTAGGTATTCAAGATATGCCGATGACATATCTATATCTTCTAGGTATCAAAAAATAAACAATAAAAATGTATTAAACATACATACTGTTAATGATGTTGAAAAAATATTAAATAAGTATTCTTTTTATATTAAATATAATAAAACAAAAATATTCTCGTCTGGTGATTCTAAAGTTATTAATGGTATCGCTCTTGATATTAAGAATAATAAACTTTCAATTGGTTCTATTAAAAAATTAGAACTAAGACAGCGCTATATTCAAATGAAGAATTCTGATTTTATTGATTTTAATCTTCTTGGTTTACTGTCTTACATAAGTGACGTTAGTCCTTCACAATACAAATATATAACTGGTGACATATGATATATATTATACATAAAATGCTTTCTTCTGCTGATAAAGAAGGTTTACAAAAGATACTCTCTCATGTTGGTATTTCTCCACCTGAGGTTAAATTTGTTGATATAGCTTCAGAAGATATTGATATTGTTAATAAAGATTTTATATTCGCTATAAACACATATAAGAATGTTGCAAGATCTCTTATAGGTAATGGTATGTTCCAGGTTAAAGAATTGCTTGGTAGTGATATATATGATCCTGCTACTAAATTTGCTTTAGTTAATATTCCATATTCTGTTCAAGAACTTTTTTCTAATGATGATGCAAAAAATACTGTTTGGAATAAGTTATTAACATTTTTTCAATTTTATACAGAATGCGGAAAGACTGGTGGGTATGAGTCCACATTGGTTCCAGGTGCTCCATTTGATGATCCACTTCCAGATTTTTCTGCTGGCAATGAAAAGCCTGTAGTTACTGATGTTGTTCCTTCTCTACCTGTTGGCACTGAAGAAATTACCATAAATTGTGTTGAGTTTATAAATTTACTTGCTAAATCATTAGACTTGTCAGATCCAAGTGTTGGTAAGAGTTTATCTTTATTAAGGAAAGTTGTCTTAGAAACTGATACTGTTTCTGTTCATGTTTATCCGAATAATAGAATATCTGCAAAAGATTCATCTCAGGAATCCGAATTGCATATTTCTTTTAAGGATACCATCGCTATATTACGTGCTGCTACAATGTTTGAGGCAAATACAGTTACTTTTTTTAAAGAAAAAGAATGAATGTATTTTTAGCGAAATTGCTTAAAACCTTTTTAACATCTTTAACAATCTATATAAGTAGAAAATTAATTTACTATGTAGATTGTTATTTCACAAATAAAATAACAGAACAATCTGTTGTTATCACATGCGATAATTGTACGCTCTCTTTTGATAAGGAAATTATATATTTCTTTCACAAAAAAGAATGTCCAAATTGTCTATCAAGATTTGATTATGATTTTTCCGAATATGAATCAAACATTAGAATCTCAAGAAGCAATGACTTCTCCTCCTGTAATAAACAATCAAAAAACTTTCACAATTAAGCTTGATGAAAATAACAGTCTATCATTTGATATAGATGGCACATGGTCGCTTCACGAGGCGATTGGCGCTCTTGTTATTAGTGGTCTTAACCTTTATTCCAATAATGTTACCTCTGCCTCTCAAAACGCTATCTTGGCCCATCTACAAGAAGTTAATGGTATGCTAGCAAATATCGTTGGTAAGAGTGAATGACAGATACTGGTGATGTTATTTATTTTCTTGCCATAGATCCATCAATTAGTTGTACTGGTATATCTGTGTTATCTATGACTGATGATAATAAATTTATACTTCACTACAAAACTTCTTTAATTACGAAAAGTAATAGAGAAACTGATAGAACTAAATTTAAGAAAAAATATGCTCTTTATGACATGTTTTCGTTTTGCCTTGATCACATATCTTCTAATTTAAATATTAAGTTATCATTTGCCATATTTGAAGACTATTCCTATGGCTCGATAGGTCATTTGGCTCACCTTGGAGAGCTTAATGGAATGTACAAAATGGAACTTAGCAAAAGGAAAATAGAATTTGATGTTATAGCTCCATCTTCTGTTAAGAAAATAGTTGGTGGCAGCGGCAAGTCCTCAAAGGAAGAAGTTGCTGCTAAATTGCCAACGTTTGTTATTAATTATCATAATTTTACATTTAATAATAATGATGAAACTGATAGTGTTGCTGTTGGAATTGCTTACGCCACTTCTATGATGGAGAATATAAATGAATCTAAACAAAATACAGAAAAAAATTGATGAGTTTGTTGAATCTAATTCAAGTGAACTCTTAACAACTAAAGAGTATATAATATATTTATCTAATCTTCTTTTTGGGTTATCACTTCCAATGATTGCTCTTAATCCTGATTTGAATAATCTTGATCCACTTGATTATTATTCTGTTGAATCTTTTTATCTTAAGTCTGCTACTACTATTCCATATTTAGAATTGTTAATAATAGCCCATAAGCTTATTGCTATCTCTTCGGAATTTTCCGATGAGTGATATTGCTGAATATATAATTGACGTAATGCCGGCTGTTGAAACTAATATTGACATTGTTGTGGATGGTATTAAGTTTAGGGGTAAAACTCTTTCCGAATGGGATGATATTGTTTCATATCCAGGATTGCATGAGAACCCTACACCAGTAGAAGCTCAAAGATTTAATATTAAATATATTGAAGTTAATGAAATTATTATGAGAAATCTTGCTATAGCTAGAGCTTCTTTTACGTTAGCTTCTTCTACTTATCAAACTAAGCTAAAGGCAAAACAAAAAGAAATAGTTGATAAAATTATTGCTGATAATAAAAAGGTTCCGGGTATGGAATCTGTTGAGAAGATGGCAATGATAAGATGCTCTTCTGAATTTCATGCAATGAAAATATCTGAGCTTTTTCTTGATTTCTGGAAAACCTATCATGATAAAATGTATTTACTTGATTCAAGACTTTCTAGTATTAATTATTTAATAAGGAACTAATATGGATAAAGTTATTTATGTATCTGATTTTTTAAATCAACAAGATTTATTAATAGATGCAATTTGTTCTGATGGTTTTGATTTTGGTACAATTTTTACTAATCAAAGATCATTTATTGATTTTATAAGTGCTACTTGTTCGGATTTTAATTTGCCTGAATCGTTCGTAGATATTTTTAGAAAAGTTGTATTGAATAACTATCGTATGAATCATTTGCCAATTTCTACCATTAATATTACTTATTTGATTATTGATTATATGTATAGCAAGTATTCTGATACTGCCTTGGTAGATTGTAGACTTCTTAATCTACTGTACATGTACGATATTAAGATATTTATATCTGATCAAAACTATTTTGATATAATTGGTTTAAATATTGGCATTCCTAAATTAACTATTGATAGAATATCTGATCTTAATTTTATAAGATCAATAGTCGATGACACTTCTATTTTGCTTCAATTTTTAGATATTAATTACGATTTGTATATCTTAAATATGGTTGCTGGTATAGATCAAAAACGTTGGAAAATATATAAAAAGGAAATTAATGACTCCTGAAGAAAAGAAAAAGGCTTTATCTAGCCTTAAAGCTGGTTTAAAAAAGAAGTTTGGTGAAGGTGTTGTTGTTGATCACGAAAAGATAAATATTGAATTTGTCAGTTCTGGATCCCCTCTTTTGGATGCTGGTATTGGTGGTGGTATTCCACGTGGTCGTTTTATAGAAATATATGGTGATGAATCAAGTGGTAAAACTACAACTGCCCAGATAACTATGGCTCAGTTTCAGAAAGAATTCCCTGATCAACTTGTTGGTTTTATAGATGTTGAGCATGCTATTAATATCTCTTATGCAAATCAATTAGGTCTTGATACTGATCCTGATAAGTTTATGTTATCCCAACCAGGTTCGGCAGAAGAGGCCCTTGAAATATTGCTTCAATTCTGTGAGTCTGGATTATTTAGTGTTGTATGCTTTGATTCTGTTGGCGGATTAATGACCAAGTCTCAACTCGAAAAAGGCATTGATGAAGACACCATGGGTGCTCTTGCTCGTGTACTGGGTAAGAGTGCTAGCCGCATTCATACTGCAGCATCTGATACAAACACAACTGTTATATGGATAAACCAAACCAGAAATAAGATCGTCCTTATGGGCAATCCAGAAACCGTGTCGGGTTTGACTTTTATTAAATTAAATGTTATTTTAGTATTACCCAATTTATAGGAGTAATACAATGAAAAAAAATTGGACAAATGAAGATATTGAATATCTTCAAAAAAATTATCATCTTTTATCTAAAAAAGATTTATCTTTAAATCTTAATAGAACAGAAAAATCAATTACACATATGATTAATAGAATGAACTTGGCAAATATGTCTCCTAAGTGGACTGATGCGGAAATTCAAATAATTAAAGATAATTGCAAACTAATGAGCCGAAGTGATTTAGTCAATCTTTTGCCAGGCAGAAGCATTCAGGCTTTGTCTACAAAACTATGGGAACTTAATTTAACTTGTATTAATTTTACAAGATTAGATGATTCCCATGATGAATTTATTAAAAATAATTATTTAATAAAAACAGACATTGAAATTGCAAATATCCTTAATATTAAAGATCATCAGGTGTGTAATATAAGACACAAATTAAATCTTTTTAAGAGTAGCAGCCAAGTTAGAGGTCCTACGAGTATAGAAATACTTGTTTCAACTTATCTAGACTCTTTAAATATTGATTATATTTATAATAAAAAGCTTAATAATATCAGCGCAACACCAGACTTTTTAATTGGTAATAAAATTATAGAAGTAAATGGTGATTATTGGCATGGAAATCCTAAAATATATAAATTCGAAGAATTAAATGATATTCAGGTTAGACATGTCACAAGAGATCTTATTAAGTATAAATTATATAAAAATCATAATTTTGATTTGCTTGTAATTTGGGAAAAAGATATTAAAGATAATTTTGAAAAAGTCAAAATTGAAATATTTAATTTTTTATATAAGAATACTGCCCCTTTAGAGAGTGATCTCTAAATGATAACCTTGTGAACTCAGGGAAACTCTTAGCGTGTAACGACGAAGACAATCCTGAGCTAAGATTAAATCTATATAAGTAGATTTTTTAAAGTGCAACGACTATCCCGTGACTGGGAGTAGGGCCAAGTGGCTCGAAGCGCAAGGCATCTTATTTATTTAAGATGGTGATATAGTCTGGTCTTTATAGAAATATAAAGCAGCTCGTATAATGGTATCGAGCGGAATAGAATTAACGACTCTATTTGAACACAAAGGGTAAAACACTTCCATTTTTTCACTCTGTTAGAATAAGAGTTAGAAAGACAGGCCCTATACTTCAAAAAGAAATCCCTATTGGTCAAGAAGTCGAATACAGAATCATAAAGAATAAGGTTGGAATTCCATTCGGCGTTATTGAAACTTCTCTATTTTTCGGTATTGGATTTGATGCAATAAGAGAAACTGTTGAGGTTGCTTATAAGACTGGAGTGATTTATGCCAGTGGTGCCTGGTCTTATCTTAATAAGGGTACTGAACAAGAAATAAGATGGAATGGTAAAGCTGCTTGTATAGCATATTACAGAGAAAATAAGGAGGATTATGATGCTCTCTATGATAAGACATTTAATACTCCTGTTGGCAATATTCTTGATATTGTCGAGGAAGTAGAAGACGATGCCCCCGAAGTCTAAAAGTTTAATTCGGTTTAAGACTGAATATATTGTTCCTGATGGACATACTAATACCTCTGATCATCCACATCAAGTTAGACATAAGAAGCCTGATTTACTTACCGAGATGGTTCCAAAAACTGCATGGGGATCTAATGTTCGTGATCACGTAAAAGCTTCTGATTGGGACAAGATTAAAGAATGGTGCTATAAAAGAGCTGGCTTTAATTGTGAAATCTGTGGCATGCATGGAAAACTTCAAGGCAGAAAGCATCGTGTTGAAGCTCATGAGATATGGCATTACGATGATGAAAATAGACACCAAACTCTTTTGGGCCTTATAGCATTATGTCCTTCTTGCCATAAGTCTAAGCACTATGGGAGAGCAATTGCTATTGGCGATGATAAGTTTGTTAGAAAACATATCAAGCAGATAAATTCCCATTGGACATGGAAGCAAGTTTTTGATCATTGCAGTGAAGCAATATCTAAGTGGCAAGAACGTAGCAAACACAATTATAAACTTAATATGGATTATCTTAAGGAAGAGTTTGGAATAGATGTTCCAATACACAGAGATGTTGTTGAACTTACAGATGAAGATCATGAACATATTAAAGATATGGATAAATATAAAAATTTTGACTAAGGATATTTATGTCAATTACTAATTTACAAAGTGTAAAACAGTTTATGCGTGTGTTTCAACAGCCATATTCTGATACTCCAACTGATGCTATTGATGCATCTACAATCAAACTTAGACTAAAGCTTGCTCTTGAAGAACTAGAAGAACTTTTTTTTGCGACAATGAATAGACAGTCTCAAAAGTTGGTCAATATTCATTTTAAGCAGATCAATTCTTTCATTGAAGCTCTTGATGATTCATCTTTCCATGTCAATCTTGTTGATGTAGCAGATGCTCTTACTGATATTGAATATATTAATAATGGAACTGCTGCTGTATTTGGCATACCACTTGATGCCACTTTCAGAGAAGTTCATAGATCAAATATGTCTAAGCTGGATGCAGATGGAAGACCAATGTTTAGAGAAGATGGCAAGGTTATGAAGAGTGATCTTTATTCTCCACCAGATCTTGAAAGCGTTCTTGCATCTTATGGCTTTACTCAGGACGCTCAAAATGCATGATTTGGAAGCTTATTATGATGAAGTGATAGAGTCGGATGGATGCGAGTCTATTGTCGATATTATTAATCAAAAAGCACCAGATGATAATCTGTGTTCCGCCATAAGCCCAGAGGGGCATATTGTTAGTATAACTGGCTCAAGTTTAATTTATACTTCTCCAGATGCTGCCATGTATATACTGTTAACAGCTATGGCCCAAAATAAAGATTCACTAGTTAGAGATGTTCTTTATGAACATGGTCTTGATTTAGTTTATAAAGATTAAGGAAATAAAAAAATGAATATGCAAGAATTGGTTGCAGAAGTTGCTGCAGCACAAGGTCTTTCCAAGGCAAAGACGAGAAGAGTGTTTGGTGCTCTTATAAATACCATTAATAATACTATGATTGCTCATGGTCAATTTAGAGTTCCTGGACTTGGTACTTTTACATCTGTTTATAAAAATGAAAGAGTTTGTAGAAATCCTCAGAATGGTGAGGCAATTAATGTTCCTGCTCGTAATGCTCCCAAGGTAAGATTTGCCTCTAACATTAAAAGAGATGTTGCTGGCGGTCCTCTTCCTCAATTTACCGAATAAGGATTTACACAATGTCAAAACAATATAATTATGCTTTTGTGCTTGGTGATGATTCTGGAGACGGTCATTCTATGACTGATCTCTATTATCTTGTTACCGATTGTCCTCCTGCAGAAATGTATTCTTTAAATGAAAAAGTTTTAGATTATGGAATGGATGCTCTTTCTGAAGAGTATGAGTGCTTCTTTCTTAGTGAGGAATTTGTTACAATTCTTAAAACAGAACTTAACATTTTTGATCAAGTTGAACAATTTCTTTGTCAAGATAATAGATCGCCATCTACATATTCTTATTCTGCTCCTTCTGATTATTTTAATATATATCTTGCTATATTGAGACGTATCTGTAGTGAATATACTTTTAATAAACTTGAAGAAGCTGGTACTTTTGCTATTGGCGGATATGGTGTTTTTGGTTCATAAGTTATGACTGATTATAATAATGATATTTTAGAAAGTGATATTGGCATGTATACAAACTTACATGCTCACTGTCGAATTGCTTCTCCTCTTGATGGATTTTCAGATATTGAAGATTATGTCATTAGGGCAAAGGCCATGGGAATGAGAGGTGTTTGCTTTTCTGATCACGGTTGACAAGCCTTAATCCTTAATGTATTATGCTTGCATAATTACAAAATAAGGAGAAAAATATGTATGGTAATTACTTTTTAAATATAGACACACAAGATAAAGCTTATGTTTTTGGGCTTTTGTTTGCAGATGGCCATTTTGGCAAGACCAACCCATCAATATCGCTCCAAGAAGATGACAAGGAATACCTTGAAGTTGTAAAAAATACTATTGGTATAGAAAGGCCACTTAGATATATTGCTCCATCTATAAATAGATACTCTACTAAGGGTCAATATTGTTTTTCCTTTGTAAAGGAAGTTAATAATATTTTAAAACACACAGATGTTCAGAAAAGTATTTTTCCAAATATTGAATGTGCTTATATGAGACATTTTATTAGGGGATTATTTGATGGCGATGGTTGTATTTCTATTGATTCAAGATATGCAGACAATCATCTCCATATAAATGATTGTGCGGTGCCAGGTACGTTTTATATTTTATTTAACTACTATGATCATGCTGCTTTTGTTTCAAATTATTTGTCTGATAATTGTGGTATAAGTCCATCAAAGATTTTTACTAAAATTGGTAATGGCAATGTTGAAATATATATGATTAGATGGTCTGGTACAAAGAATCTTGAAAAGATAAGAGATTTTTTATATAAAGATGCAAATATTTTTATGCCCCGTAAAAAAATAAAATTTGATACAATTAGGTCAGGAAACAGATCAAATGCTGGACTGTGTAGATCTGCTAATATGTCAAGTGTTGTCAATATTAATGCTGTGTGTCCAAATTGTGGCTTGAACTTTATCTATAAAAGATATAAGCCAAAAACTTTTTGTACTAAAAAATGTCAATTAAGTAATATACATAAAAATAGGCAAAGCCGCCCTACAGAGTAATTTGTAGGTGAAAATTTCCTTAATTGCTGGAAACCCCTTAGAGTCTTTTTGCTAAAGCGGAACATTAAAGTGTAAACGTAAATGCTTGAAAAATAAAAGAATTGGGCAATCAGCAGCCAAGCCGCTACGCAATTACATTGCTTGCGGAAGGTTCAACGACTAACCATGTGAATGGTGTAGGGCAAAGCTGCCCGAAATAGGAAATATCCTAAATGAAGGATAATGATATAGTCTAGTCTGTATAGAAATATATAGCAGCGAAAGCTGGGTAGTGATTAGCGACCACTATTTAATAACACGTTAATGTCTGCTGCCTATGAGCTTGAAAAGATATGTTCTAAGCATGGCATGAAGCCTATATATGCAAATGAACTGTATTTCACGCCTAATGATCCGCTCAGAAAAGAAAAGATAGAGGGATTTAAACCGGCTTAATTATAGGCCCTTTATGCAGTAATGCATATCGAAAACTTATTGAATTCAGGGAAACCCTAAGTCACTTGTGTGATATGGCAATCCTGAGCCAAGCTTTGCTTGCAAAGAAGGTGCAACGACTATCCTATGATGGTATAATCATTACATAATATGGTTATTCCTAGGAGTAGGGCCAAGTGGCCCGAAGTAGTAAGTATCCATATTGACATTATGGATAATAATATAGTCTATTCTTTATGGAAACATAAAGCAGTAATAATATGGCAAGAATTGCTCAAAATAAACTTACTCAAGACATTTTTCTTGATAGAGTTGCAAGTTTTAAAAACAATTTAGATTTTTCTAAGTTTCAATATATAGATAATGGCACTAAGGGCGAAGTAATTTGTCCAATTCATGGCTCTTTCTTTTCTATTCCAAGCACATTAATGATGGGGTCTGGATGTAGAAAATGCTCAATGATTGCCGCAGGCGCTAAGCGCAAATCAAAATTAAGTGAAGCATATTTTTCTAAATGCAAATTAATGCATAATGATAAGTATGAATATTCTAATTCTGTCTACAATGGAGCCCATTTTCCTATAGATGTTATATGCAAAATTCATGGTAAATTTACATGCGAAGCAAATAATCATCTCAGAGGCAGTGGTTGTCCAAAATGTAGTATTATCAAGGTTAAATCTTATGATAATTTTGGTGGCCAAGGCATTTATAATCAAACGCGCATTCAGCGAAATGATCTTAATTTTGAAGCTTATCTATATATTATGCATCTTTATAACAATACTGAGTCATTTTATAAAGTTGGCATATCTAAATTCCCAAACAAAAGGAAAGCTTTTATCATTAGAGATTCTGGAAAGAATTATAGTATTGATATTGTTTTTCAAAAGCATGGACATATAAATGATATTTTTAAACTTGAGCAATTACTTTTGAGCAATAACACCAGATACATTCCTATCCATAAATTTGGAGGACACACTGAATGTATTGTATCTATGCCTATTATTACGGATATAGCTTAACGACCTATATTGAATATAAATGTATCACATATTACTGATTGCTTATAACCAGCAAGGTTATAAAAATCTAATGAAGCTGTCGAGTGATGCTTGGATTAAATATCGTTATTACAAACCTCGTGTATCTTGGGATCAGCTTGAGCAATACAAAGAAGGTATTGTTTGTTTGCAAGCTTGTTTAGGTGGTTATGTAGCTCAAATGCTACTGGAAAATAAGCATGAAGACGCAGAGGATGCTATTAAGCGATTTAAAGCAATTTATGGTAAGAATTACTTTCTTGAAATGCAATGGACTAATATTCATGAGCAAGAAGTAGTTAATAACTTCTTTAGAGAAATGTCTAAGAAGTTAGATATACCTTTGGTTATAACATGTGATTCGCATTATACATGGAAGCATGAATCTGAATTGCATAGAGCACTTGTAACTATTAATACGGGCGGTATTTACAAAAAAAGAGTTGAGAAAAAGGAAGGTGAATTTACTGATGGATCGAAAGATACTGATGAAAGTTCTATGTTCTATACTCCTGGTGAATACTATCTTAAGCCATATCATGTGCTAAAAGAATATTTTAATGAACCTAGTGATGATGTTGCTTTTACTAATACTAATAAAATAGCAGATATGTGCAATGTTGTTCTACCTAAGGGTTTAAAAATATTTCCACAAATTGTTGATAATCCAGATAAGTATATCATGGATGAATGTATTGCCTTTCTTAATAAATATTGCGAATCCATGGATGAGGCAAAGAGAAAGGTTTATTTTGATCGTCTAGATGAAGAGTATTGGACTATTTCCAGAATGGGTTATTGTGATTACTTTGTTGTAGTTCAGGATATTATAAAATATTGTATAGTAAATAATATTCTTGTCGGGCCAGGGCGTGGAAGTGCGGCCGGCTGTCTTGTGTCTTATTGTCTTGGCATTACATGGATTGATCCTATAGAGTATGGATTACTATTTTCTAGATTCTTAAGTTCATCAAGAGCAAAACTTCCATTAATAGAGTTTGATGGATATCCAATTTCGGAGAATAATTATGTCGTTTAATACATTTGTTAGACTTGCTGTTAAGTCGGATTCTACATTTTTGCTTGAATGCTTTAATAACTCAGCAGAACAAAATCAATTCGATTCACATTTTATAGATTATTCTAGTGACAAACCTATTTTTGATATTATTCGTGGAATAGTTAATGAAAAAGATGTTGATAATAATCTGTATATTGTTAATAAAAATGGCAAGGATATTTCATTCTTTACTCCAAAACACAATACTGTATCTTGTAATGTTGGTGGATTAATTTTTACTCATCCAAGGGCATGTAAGATGTCTATTATTACATCTGCGAAATGTCTTGTTCTGCAGAATATAATAAGATCTTTATCTACTGTTGATTGTAAAAATATGCTTATTCCTACATGGCATAAATATATTATTAAATCTTTTATGCAGGTTATTCCAGACGCTAAGTACATAGAGTTATTTACTTCTCAATTTTTGTTTATTGCTAATATTGAGAGTAATTCATCTTCGTATGTGGAAGCTTTGGATTTGTATAAAGTTCAAAATACAGATGGGGAGCTTGCCTTTGAGTGTTCAATGTGACAAACAACTTCATCTAAGAAGTCTTATTGAGGGCTTCTTTTCTGATGAGCAGTTTTATCTTGATAACAGGGAATGGATATATTTTGAGTTAAATCATTTAGAAATTCATAACTTAGATAATTATCTTTATAATTTATACACCAAGGGTGTTAATGGTCTTGCTAACCCAAATAATTCTTCAATAGCATATCTTATTGGTTTAACCGATCACGTTCCTACTGACAAGATTAAAACCAAAGGAGGAACTGCACCAGATTGACAATTTATAAAATTCGTATTAGCATATTACATATCTAAATCAATTAGGAGATATGTTGTGCAATTAGATTTATCTACAAAAATAATAGAGCTATATACTGTGCAGAAAATATCTGCATGTAAAATAGCTATTAGCTTAAATATTACAGTTCATGCTGTTTATTATCATTTAAAAAAGAATAATATTCTTCGACGTAAAAATTCTGAAAATAGTAGGAAATATCAATCTGATGAAAAATTTTTTCAGAGTATTGATTCTGAATCTAAAGCTTATTGGCTTGGATTTATATATGCAGACGGCTACATAACTGGCTCTAGTCTTGGTATAACATTATCAGAGAAAGATAAAAATCATTTAGAAAAATTTTCGAGATCAATAGGCTCTACGTATCCAATACATACCTATGTATATTCTGGATATAAGGATGTTTTAGCTTCTCGTGTAATAATTAAATCTAATATGCTGGTTGATAGTCTAATTACTCATGGATGTTATTATAATAAGTCACTAATTTTAAGGTGGCCTACTACTATTCCGCATGATCTTATGTCTCACTTTGTTCGTGGATATATGGATGGTGATGGGTCTATTTGCATATCCAAGATTAAATACGGGTCTTCGTTCAAATTAAGATTTGAGGGCACTAAAGAATTTTTAGAAGGTTTAATGGATTTTTTTAAAATAAATTTAACGTTGCAAAAAAGAAATCATGATAATAAAAATTCTTTTACTTTAGATATTGGTGGCAATAAAAAAGTATTAGAAAAGTTGGACATCTTATATAGGGATGCTACTATTTTTTTAGATAGAAAATATGAAAGATATAAGTTATTACAGTCCCTTTATCCAGTAATTGATAAAGTGAATCGCGTGAATTCGGTGGATAACTCTTATGAGTCAATACCGAGCTAAATTGATGCTATGCATCATAAATGTGTGACGGTCATCCCTGTGGAGGGAGTAGAGCCCAAGTGGGCAGAAGCGCGCGATACCCTATTATTGAGTTAAGGGTAATGATATGACCTGTTCTTGCAAGTGATTGCAAGCTGGATTAATTATCCGGAATAGTATTAACGACACTATTTGAACATAAAGATAGATACAGACTTTGCACATAATAGACGAGATGACGTTCTTAAGTATTTATATGCTAAATATGGTAGTGGCTTTTCTCATATTGGAACATTTTCTGTTTCTCAAGGTCGTGGTTTATTTAAAGATATTTGTAGAATAATGGAAGTTCCATTTGCAACCAGTAATGAATTGGCAAAATTAATACCTGAGTCTGCATCTTATGAATCGGTAGATAAGTCGCTGGAGGACTCTCCAGAGCTTAAAGCAAAATATGATTCTGATCCTTTAATAAAGGAAATAGTCGATATGGCTAAAGAGATGGAGGGCTGCGTTAAGTCTTTAGGTATTCATGCTGCTGGTGTTATATTGGCTGATGAACCCATCTCTGATTATGTTCCACAATTTGCTTCTAAGGATATGCCCGTTACTCAATTCGATGCACATATCGTTGAGGATGTTGGATTTCTAAAGATAGATATACTTGGGCTTAAAACCCTTAGTGTTATTCGTCAAACTTTTGATTATATATTACAAACTAAAAATATTAGCCTTGATATGAAATCAATTCCTCTTGATGATGATGAAACATATAAGTTGTTTCTTGATAAGAACACCCTTGGTGTTTTTCAGATGGAAGCTCAGATGATGACTGATTATGCTTCGAAGTGTAGACCTAAAACTATTATGGAAATAAGTAATATTATATCCTTGATACGCCCTGGATCGGGGTCTTTATGGGAAACTATAAAGTAATAAAATGGATGAACTCAGGGAAAGCTACGTTGTCTTATGGCAATATGTCAATCCTGAGCGAAGCCCAGAGTACACTCTGGGAACGTGCAGAGACTACTGGAGGGATACAGTTCCCTTAATAACCAGATTAAGCGTCCATCACCTAAAGCTTTAGCAATGGTGAAGATATAGTCCGATCCTCCAGGAAACTGGAGTTATTATAAGTTTTGATTTATTAAATTTATAATTTGTTCTTGATTAAAATAATATGGTATTTCTATATATTTAATTTTATGTGATGTTATTAATTTCTTTTTGACTTCATCTAGATTTTTCTTATATTCAAATATTTCTATATTTTTATGAAAGTGTTTTACGAATTCATAGTGTTGAATTCCATGAAATTCTACAGCAATATTGTGTTCTTTATAATATGCATCTATTCTCAAATGTTTATTTGTGTTTGGATTTTTTAACCATTCAAATTTTGTTTCTAGTATTGGCTCTTCTTTTAATATTTTATTTATTGTTAATAAGGCCATCATGCAAGATTTGGATGTAAATCTATTCTCTTCTAATATTTCTGGAAATATTTCTAAATACATATTTTTAAAATTACCCCATATTCTATTAATAATTTTAGGATTTATATAATTATCTTTAGCTAATAATTCTTTAGATAAAGTTCCATGTTTTTTATAAAAAGATAATAGTTTTTCTAAAATTTCATGTTTTGTATATTCTTTTCTAAAAATTTCATAACCAAGTTCATTTTTAAATTTTGATAAAGATCCATATGCTGTACGTATGGGTTGCATGGATATTTTGTACTGCTTGCCATATTTGTAAATATTTTCTTGTGTAATTTCGTGATGTTTAGACATCTCTTGTATTGCATTGATTATATGTTCTTTTGTGTATTGCATTTTAATCTCCTATTTATAATAAAACCTTAACACATCTTTTCCAGGGATACTAGTGTGTTAATTAAAGGGCCCAATGGGAATACCTGGATGTTTGTCTACATATATAAAAGCATGTAATGGTGAAATAAAATCTGATTTTATATTTCCTGAGTTTAATCATATATTTAGCGAAACATATGGAATGCTTATATATCAAGAGCAACTATCTAGATTGTCTATGGAGATGTGTGGATTTAGTGGGCCTAAAAGTGATGAGCTTAGAAAGGCTGTATCTAAGAAAAATAGAGAAGATTTATTAAAGCTTAGAGATGAATTCATAGATGGCGCTGTTCGTAATGGATATGAGAGATCTGCTATTTGCAAGATGTTTGATGACATGGAAGAATTTAGTCGTTATTGCTTTAATCTAAGTCATGCCATTTCTTATTCTCATCTTACTTATTTTACTGCATACCTTAAGACTCATTATCCATCTGAATTTTTTGCAGCTTGTATTTCTCTTGAAGAAGATGCTGATCAAAAATCTAAGTATATAGATGATGCCAGAAATAATGGCCTCGATGTTTTGCCTCCTGATATTAATCTTTCGAATGAAAGCTTTACTATTGCTAAGGATGGTTCTATTTTATTTGGTTTTAATGGAATCAAAGGTCTTGGGCCTGCTGTTATAAGAAAAATTATTGAATCTAGATCTTATAACAACTTTGCAGATTTTCTAATTAAGTCTTGTATTGTCAAGGGTATTAATAAGAAATCTATTGAAGCGCTAATAAACAGTGGTTCACTTGATTGTTTTGGCTTAAACCATTCTTGCATGATTCAGTCTTTTGAAAAGTATATATTGGATCTTACTGATAATGGTAAGCTTAAGGAATTAACTCCTGAGCGTATTGCTTTGTTTCTTACTAAGCACGATGAATATTTTAATAATAATTCGTGTCAAGAGTATTCTGTATTTACTATATTGCAGAAAGAAAAAGAATTGATGGGTGTATATATTTCTGGTAATCCTTTTGATCTTATCGGATCACTTGTTGATGAAGATTTTTATCCTGTTTCTAGAATAGAAGCTATGCTTGCTCCTTCCATTAAATCTAGAGAATATGTGTTATGTGAGATAATTAAGATAAAGAAACATCAAGTCGCAAGTGGCGATATTATGGCATTTGTTGATTGTAAGGATCACGAAGGAAATGCATTCTCTCTTATATTTTTTGCTGACAAATGGGAAAAGTTTCAACCTATATGTTTTGAAGGCAATTACATAATGGCTTTTTGTGAGTTCTCTGTTGGCAATAGAGGATTTTCTGCACTTGTTTTAAATTGTATTGACCTATCCTCTAGGATTCAAAAATCTAATCTTTCTGCTAGTAAAAAACTAAACAGCATTGGTATACATATTCTTGGTGTTCCATCAACTGCAAGAGTAAAAACTATACAGAATAAATTGTTACAATACAGTGATGATTCTGGAAATGCTTCTATTAATTTATATCTTGATATAGATAAGTATGTATTTTTCATAAAATCTATTCCTGTAAAAAGTATAGACATAGATGTTATAAGGGATCTTAATAAAATTCCTGATATTTATGTTTCTAGAATTGAATCTAAATAATGGATGATTTGTTTAAAGAATTAAATTCTGTATTTAAAAGGTATACAGGAAAACCGCTGACTATGATTGTTTATGAACTTAATGAATTAAACAAGAGAGTTGGCAACATTGAGGATACACTTAAGAACACAATGCCAGTTATGGCTTCTACTGCTTTAAAAGTAGAGGCTGTTATTGATTGTATGGAAATTAAATGTATTGCAACTAGATCATCAATAGATGATTCCTCAAAAAAACTTTTAATGACGGTAAAATAATAATGTATTTGAATGATATTTTAAGTGAACACTTAATGTCTAAATCACATTTATCAACTGATAGATTCCCTGCTTTCTATCCATCATCTGCTTCTTGTCTTAATGCTATTGATAACAGAACTGTTATTGGTTCATGTCTTAGACAACAATTCTATAAATTTAGAGGCTATTCGGAATCTAACCCATCCGGTATATATTCTCAATGGATTTTTGCAGCTGGTAACATCTGGGAAGACTATCTTATAGAACAACTTAAACAAATGGGATTATGGCTTGCGAACAGTGTTAAGTTTGCTAATCATGATTTGTTTGTTAGTGGCGAAATAGATATTCTTATTAAAGGTCCTAATTACGATCCAAAAACCGATACTGGTAAATGGATTGTTGAGAACAAGACTTATGGTGCAGCCAATTATTCTGCAAAGAAAGATATTTGTGGAGCTAGAGATCAGAAGCCCAGACCTAAAGACCAGAATCTAATTCAATCATTTATATACTTGTGTACATTTGGTGAGCAGGTCGATGGTGTTATTCTTAACTATATTGATAGATCATGTAGTGGTCCTGAAAATAATAAGGAGTTCCATATAACTCTTCATGAAGAAGAAGGTGAATTCTATCCAAAGATTACCACAACTGATTTCTATGGTTCAGAGTATAAGTATATAGATCGTAGAATTACTTATTCTGGTATTAAAAATAGATTTGATTCTTTAGTTGAATATCTAAAGAACGACGAGGTGCCTGCGCCAGAGTTTCAGCATAGATATACTGATACCCAAATACAGGAAAAATATAAACTTGGTTTAATCTATAAGACTAAGTATGAGGAGTATATGAAAGCTCCTGATAAAAAAACTATTGGTGACTATCAATGCAGTGTTGTTTACTGTAACTATAGCGATTTGTGTGCTAGTCATAAGGCAACACAAAACCAATTATAATTGGAATTTTAAATGTCGTTTATTAAGATTAAAAATCTTGAAGATCAGTTGTTAAAAATCAAAATGTTTCTTCCTGAATATATAGAGGAGAAATATGGAGTAGATCTTACATCTGGGAAGAAATTGCTTTGCATAAATCCCGAACATAACGATACAAATCCATCTATGTCTATGTTTAGACTTAGAGATACAAATGTTCCATTGCTGAAATGTCACAGTTGTGGTGCTGTTTATGACTTGTTTAATGCTTGTCATGTCAATGAACATAGGCCAATAGTTGGTCCTGGTTTTATTGATGATACTGTTGTTTATTTGGCCAAGAAATATAATGTTCCTTTAGAATTTTCTAGACTTTCTGAAGATGAAATCTATGAGATGAATATTGTTAATATGTATAAATCTATACATACCTATATAACATATCAAGACTTTTCTGAATCTCATCTTGTTGAACTTAATAGGCGAAATTGGAATCCAGAGTTTGCTAAAACAATTGGTATTGGATGCTGTTATGATTTAGATCATTTAAAGTCATATCTCAAGGGACTTGGCTATAGCTATAAGTTCATGGAAGAAAATGATTTAGATCATGCTAAGGTTTTTAATCAAGACACTTTAATCTTTACAATCTTTGATGAGCATGGAAGACCTGTTGCCTTCTCCGCTAGAAATCTAAAATATGATGGCATAAAGGATGATTCTGGTAGATTGATAAATGGAACAAAGTTTATCAATACTAAGGTTAATTCTAGATGTGGAATTGGACGTAAAAGTGAACTCCTCTACCTCTTCCATTCTGCAAAAACAAAGCCCACCCCTACTATAGTGTTTGAAGGCAATGCTGATGCTGTTACTGCTCATTCTGTTGGTATAACTAATGCCGTAGCAATATGTGGTCTTGGACTTAATGAAAATCATCTAAATATGTTTAGGCGCAATGGTGTTTATGACATCATTATATGCCTTGATAACGATGATGCTGGGATGATGAAGGCAAAACAGATTCTTGATGATGCACTTAAGAAAGTGCATGATATTAAGATAAGATTTGTATTCCTTCCAGATGAAATGGTTCCAGATGAAGATGGTGTTCTTACTAAGATTAAAATTGATCCAGATGAATATCTTCGCAAGTATGGTGCTGAATTATTTCTAAAGCTTCCAAAGATAGATCCGTTTGCTTGGCGTTTACAGCAATTTGATTTTGATGAAAATGCCGATGCTGAATCAATCTGTCTTGCTATGGTTCCTATTGTTGCAAATGATCCATCCTCAATTAAAAGAGAGGGCATGATTAAGGAGCTATCTCAATATACTGGCATATCTGAAAAAGCTATACGTGATGAAGTTAGTAGAATAGTAAATGCTGATGATCAACGTATTGCCAAGGCTAAAAAATCTGTTATTGATGAAGTTATGAATCAGCTTCAGGAAGGTAATGTTTCTGGCATAGAGACTGTATTGTCTGTTGCACTTGATCGTATACAAAATATTGATAAACAATTTAAGTCTTCAGTGCTTGATACTGATTCTAGAGTTGCAGATTTATTAAGTATAAAAGCCTATCAGGAGGCTGAAGATGGTCATACTCAATATAACTTTGGTGATGATTTTAGAATCTTTAATAGTGCCCTTAGCGGAGACCTGAGTCAGAAGCTTATACTTCTTGGCGCTGCTGCTAACTCTGGTAAAACTTCGTTTTTTGCCAATATTTCTTGGAATCTAGCTACTCTTAACGAAGATGCTATGTGTATCTATTTAACTATAGATGATAGTGCCAAAGAATTGCTACCAAGAATAATAAGCTATGATATGGCAAAAAGAGCCTATGTTAACAACAGAGAGCTTTTTGATTTGCTAAATATCAATAAGGTTGCTACTCCATACTTGTATAAAGATTCAGTTGAATATGAAGCCATCATGGAAGAACGTGCTGTTTCATATAAGAAGCTATTGTCTCTTGCTGAAAATGATAGATATATACTTCTTGATAGTGAACATGGAAAGAGTCTTGAGTTTATTCAAAGCGTACTTAAACACTATGCTGAAAAATATCCAGACAGACATATATTTATGTTTGTTGATAATATTCACTTGATTGCAGTTCCTCAATATGATGAAAGTAGACAAAAGTATAAGTTTCTATCACATGAAATAAAAGCACTGGCTGTAAAAAGCGGCGCTACTATCATTGGCACTATTGAATATAGAAAACTTCCATATGGACTGAAGCCAAGTAATAGTGATATTGCAGAAGCTAATTATAAATTGGCCTAATATACAGTAATGTATATCTGAAATCTTGTTAATTGCTGGAATCCCGCGTAAGCTAAATTAGCTACAACATATAGATGAAATATGCTAAAGTGTGAATGCTTAAAAATAATTTAGTAGTGTGGCAATCAGCAGCCGAGCCTCGAATAGAGGAAGGTTCAACGACTAGCTTTGAAATAAGCGTAGGATCAAGTGATCCGAAATACAAGACCCCATAATAATGGGTGAAGATATAGTCTATTCTTTATGGAAACATAAAGCTGTAAGTAATAATATGCAAAAATTAATAGATGCACTTCATAAGCATCATCCAGATTATACATATGATATTTCTAGTTATAAAAATGCTAGAACTCATATATCGCTTATCTGTCCTGTTCATGGTCAGTTTTTAGCTTTGCCCATGAATATTATAAAGGGAACTGGATGTAAAAAATGCGCAATGGAAAACCTATATAAATTAAAATTAGAAAAAACTAAGCTTTTGCTTTATCCTATTATTGAAAACAATAATCGACTGTATGGTTATGTTTATGATTTAAGTTCATATAATGGTTATGCTTCTAAGATAAGTTGCTATTGTCCTCTTCATGGTAAATTTTCACAATATGTTGCTAATATTATTAGACATAATTCTAAATGTCCTAAGTGTTATGATATAAAAGGAAAAGCTGATGGTGGTATTAACTTTACTACTATTTCTAGAGGGCAGATAGTTAATATTAGATGTTATTTGATAAAATTAATTTTTGATAATCGCATCTTGTATAAGGTTGGTCTTTCTAAAAATTTAAATAATAGATTTGCCCAAATAAAGCATGATTCTTCATGTTTATGTATTGAAAGAATTTGTATTCTTGATGGCACTCCACTTGACTTATTTAAATTGGAGCAAATAATCGTCGATACTTTCAGATATGATTCTGGATTGCATTTTAAAGGACATACTGAAATTTTATCTGATAATCCTATAAATTTTATAAAAACATATATTACAAATACAGATATTCAATTAACGACTGAATATTAATACTAAAGAATTCATTTGAATATGATGCTAATGCCATAATACACATGTACAGCGATCTACATTCTAAACGTGATGATTCTGATCATTATCACTGGTCTTATGATGGTGGTCATAAGCAACCGATAGTCGAAGCATACTACGGAAAGAACAAGGTTTCTTCTTTTAAAGGTACTTTGTGGCTTAAGTCTTGGCCTGATAAAGCATTCTTTGTTGAAATGACTGAGCAAGCTATGAAGGATTTAACAATGGCTAATCAAGCCGATAGACAACAAGCGGCTATTGATAATGATGCTGGAGGATATAAGCCAGATGACTAAATTTTTATCTACTGATTTTCCAGTAGATTCTATATGTCCATATATAGGTTTTTATCCTGAATCTCAAAACATATATAAGGATTCATTTCCATCTTATGATTTTATAGAAATAGAACGGTACAAAGATACTCCGTATTTAGCTGCTGTTCTTATTTTTGATAAGGTTGTTAAAGAGTATATTAATAATCCTAAGCTTACACTTGAAAGTTTACAGTCTACTGCTACTGCTTCGTTTTTTAATCTTTTTGATCCTGAATCAGATGTTAATAAGACTATAGCTTTGCGTTTATATACCAAGATAATTGAGGCTCATACTGCTTTGCATTCATTGCTTGGTAATTATCAACATATAGCTTCTATGCTAGATTTTTATTCCACTGTCGGGATAAGACCTAGAAATGCATATAAGACATATATAGATGCTGTTTTGGTTAGTAAAACTAATACAGATATATTTTTGTTGCTACGTAAACAATCCGGTGCTGATAGTCATGTTGGCTATAATGTTAAGCTTTTAGCTGCTCTTGATTATTGCGATGAGGCATCTATAGGTGTCCAGAATATTTATTATATTGGATATGACTGGAATTTGTTTGCGTCAAATTCAAAAATATCTTTAAGCAAGATTACTGTTACGGATCATCTTAGACAGGTTGCCTCTAGATATAAGTCATTTACATTGCCTAATTTTTCTAATCTTGGACATTGTGGATCTTGTTCCTTTAAGCTTTCATGTACAAAGAATAAGTTTTTTGGAAAACCAATTAAGTGAAATTAAAATATCTTACTACCCCTGATAAGGGTATTCCTATGATTGATTCATATGGCAATCAACGTGTTTGTGGCATTCTTATTGATGATGGTGATTTTATAATCCTATTCGTTGATAAGAATACCTCTTCTATGTATATAGAACGCGTTATAAATAAATTTCTTCCAGATATGTTTGCCTCTTTAAATCTAGCTAAAATTTCAGATGAGCAGTTTGCTGCTTATTACGACTTCTTTGTGTCTAGTGGACTTTATGATCAAGATAAGAAAGTAATAATATCAAAGGATGAAATAATTGGCACAGCTTCCAGGAGTAAGTGACGATAGAGGCTCTAAGCCACAGAAGATTCTTTTTGACATGTGTTGTGATATATATGGACAAAACAATGTATATTGGGAACTAATGATTCCTGATCTTGGACAACGTTTTGATATATTCATTAAACACCTTGGTGTCGCAATTGAATTTGATGGTCGTCAGCATACTGAATATGTTCCGCACTTTCATAAAGATGAGTGTGGATATATCGCATCAATAAAACGTGATAGTACTAAGTCTGATTGGGCAAATACTAATGGTATAGCCATTGTTAGATTCAATGACTCTAATATTCCAAATAATGTCGATTCTCTTAAGTCTATTGTATCTAATTCAATAATAGATTCCGATTATTCTTTTGAATGTTTTACAGCTTCTCAAAATAAGATCTTAGCAGATGCAAGAGCTTATAGAAAACAACAATATTTAAATATGAAATATAATGACAGAAGAAAATAATTTGAGTTTTTATACAATTCTTTATGGATTGTCCTCTACTGGTAAGCCTAAACAATGGGCTGTTTCGGTTAAAACATTTGATAAATATTCAGAAATAATCGTTGACCATGGCTATGTAAATGGTAAGATTGTTAGCTCTTCAAGAAAGCTAGAGGTTGGTAAAAATATTGGTAAGTCTAATGAGACGACTCATTTGCAACAAGCAATATTGGAAGCTAAAGCTCTTGTCGAGAAGAAGAGAGATGAACAATATGTATCTTCAATTGACCTTTTAAAAACCGCAGAAGAAGTAGAAATTCCACTTCCGATGCTTGCTCACGAATACTCTAAACGTAAAAAATATATCAACTTTCCTTGCCTTGTTCAGCCAAAGCTAAACGGGGTTAGGTGTATTATTTCCAAAAATAATGGAAGTTGTATTGCCTACAGTAGAGGTGGTAAAAAATATTCAGTTATAAAACATATTCTTGATTTTTGTAATGAGCATATGTCTAATGGTGATATCTTTGATGGCGAAATATTCAATAGAGATTTAACCTTTCAAGAGATAGTTACTGCTATAAAAAATGAAGATGAAGTTGATGTAAATCTTGGTAAGCTTGAATATTGGGTTTATGACTATGTTTCTAATGAGAATTACAAAGATAGGCTTGCTCACATCTATGATACTTTTAGTATGGCTATTAATGCACATGCTGATGCTCCAGTCGTCTTGACTCCTACATTCATTGTAGATGATGAAGATGAAATATTTGTATACCATGCAAAGTTTGTGGCGGATATGTATGAAGGCACTATGATTAGAAATTATACTGGTAAGTATGATCTTAAGCATAGAAGTAATAACTTATTGAAATATAAGGATTTTCTTGAATCTGAATTTGAAATAGTTGATGGTGAAGAAGGTGATGGCCTTGCAAAAGGTCAATGTATTTTTGTATGTAGACTTAGCAATGATGATCCTAGAACCTTTAAGGTTAGATGTGTTGGCGATAACGCTTCTCGTGAAGAACAGTTTCGAAATCTAGAAAATTATAAAACCAAATGGCTTACTGTTAAGTATCAAACTTTTAGTGATGATGGTATTCCAATATTCCCTGTTGGTATAGCAATTCGTGATGGTGTTGTTAATGATGGAAAATTTGAGGTTATGGAATGATTTTCTGTGAAGATACAGGCACATGAATAATAAAATTATTTGAGGTTGTCTAGTTAGTGATAAATCAAATTATAAAAAGAGATGGAACAGTAGAGCTGTTTAATCCCGACAAATTAAATAAGTGGGCCGAATGGGCCTCTAATATTAATGGGGTTGAGTGGTCGTCTATTGCTCTTGACGCTGTTAAAAAATGTTATGACAAGTGTACAACATCTGATCTACAGGCTGCTATGATAATGGCATGTATTGATAGAGCTGATGAAGCGCATCTATATATGGCTGGAAGACTATATGCTGGTGATACTTACAAAATAGTATTTGGAGATCATACAAGCATTCCTGGTCTCAAAGAAATGTATCATGGCATGATCCTTAAGGGATTATGGGCCAATATGAATTACTCAGATGATGAACTAGATGAACTCAATTCTGTAATTGATCACTCTAAGGATCTGAGATGTATTCATTCTGAACTTAAGCAGATACGTGAGAAGTACTCCGTAACTGATAAGGTTAATGGCAAATGCTATGAAACTCCTCAGTTTATGTATATGCGTGTTGCCTTAGCATCTATGAATAATCAACCCGCTGATCGTAGAATCCATGATGTTAAAAAAGTATATACTTATCTAAGTGATAAAAAGCTTAATGCTCCAAGCCCATACATGCTTCATCTTGGCACTCCTCATCGTGGTCTTGCATCATGTTGTGTTTTTGCTTCTGATGATAATATTCCATCATTGGCTGTTGGTGATCATATTGCTTATATGATGACATGTGCTTCTGCTGGTATTGGAGGCACTATATTCACCAGAAGTAAGGGTGATCCTGTTCGTGGTGGAACTATTGAACACATGGGTAAACTTCCATATTATCGTGTTATAGAAAAAAATGTAAATGCAAATGTTCAAGCTGGGCGTGGAGGAGCTGCAACTGTATTCTTTAATGCTCTTGATCCAGAAATTGAAGACCTTCTTGTGCTTCGTCATCCAACTACTATTTCTGAAAAGAAAATAAAAGATATAGATTATGCTCTTTCTTATAACAGGATGTTTCTTGAAAAGGTTGCAAAAAGTGAGCAATGGATGCTTATAAGCTATTGTTATGCAAAAGACTTATGGGACTCTATGTATTCCGGTGATCAGACATTATTTGTTAAACTTTATAATAAATATTTGAATGATGACTCTATCCCAAAGAGACTTGTGCCTGCTAGAGATGTAGCTATCACCTTTTTGGTTAATTCTTATGAGGTTGGTAGAAATTATGAATTTGCTGTTGATAACATAAATCATCATACTCCATTTAAGGATAGAATTAATTCTTCCAATTTATGTATGGAAATAGCTCTTCCAACTAAGCCTTTTACTAGTATGATGGATTTATATTCTGCTACTTCTGATGGCGAAATAGGATTGTGTAATCTTATGGCAATTGTTGCTGGCAGAGTTCAGCCAGATGAATATGAAGATGTTGCCTATTATGCATTACTTATTATTGATAATGTTATAGATATCATGGAATATCCATTCCCAAGTTTGGAAACCACTGCAAAATCAAGAAGATCTGCTGGTATTGGTATTACCAATATTGCTTATGATATGGCCTATAAGGGCCTATGGTATGATTCACAATCTGGCAAGGACTATATACATAGACTTGCTGAAATGCACTCCTATTGGCTCCATAGAGCCTCCTTGAGGCTTTCTGTTGAGCGTGGTGTATGTGTTGGCATGGAGCACAGCAAATATCCAGATGGATGGTTGCCAATTGATACTTACTGCAAATACGTTGACACCATAACCGCTCAGCCAAACATGTTTGATTGGGAATCCCTAAGGGCTGATATTATTGCAAATGGTGGAATAAGAAACTCTGTTTTGGAGGCCTATATGCCTTGTGAATCGTCAAGCGGGGCAAGCAACACGTCTAATGGCCCTTATCCAATAAGGGAAAGTGTTGTTATTAAAACAGATAATGACAACAAGCGTGTTTTTATAGCCCCAGAATGGGAAGATCTTCAGCACCAATATCAATTTGCTTGGGATATCCCTACAAAAGATATGATAGAGTTTTATGCAATTCTTCAAAAATGGTGTGGTCAAGCTATATCTGCTGACTTTTATGTTAGATATTCTGAAGATGGTGCCAATAGAAAAATTGATACAAAGACAATGTTGCAAGAGTTTTTATATCGTCATAAATGTGGTATGAAAACTAGATACTATATAAATAGCGCTTCTGGCGTTAAGGTTAATAAGATGGATAACTTGGAGGCATGTGCTAGTGGCGCATGTAAGATGTAATGTCTGTATTTAATTTTAAAAATACTGAATGGGAAACTGGGCAGCACGGCTTATTTCTTGGTCAAGAACCGGGATTATACGATAGTGTAAATGTTCACTATCCTGAAATATTCTCAATATATAAATTACAAAAATCAATTGACTGGTCTGAGGATGAGATAAACTTGGAGCAATCAAGACTTGATCTGCTTAGTTGTCCAAAGAGCACATATGATATTATGCTTGAGAATATAGCATTTCAATGGGAGGCAGACAGTGTTGCTTCTCGTGCAATAGCGCCATTACTTGCTCCATTTATTACAAATTCTGAATATTGGGCAGCTGTGCAGAAGGTTAGTGAGATAGAGGTATTGCATGCGCTTACATATTCTGAAATTGTTAGGCAGTGTGTTGCAAACCCAAATGAGGTTTTTTCTAGGGTTATGCATAATAGTAATGTTCTTGATAGGCTCACTGTTGTTGCTACTGTGTTTAATGATCTACAAATTACTGGTGCAAAATATACTCTTGGTATCGCCAAGAATGATCAGTCTACATATAATGTGATTTTTAAGGCTATAGTTGCCTTGTACTGTCTTGAAAGATTACAATTTATGGCATCATTTGCTGCCACATTTGCTATTGTTGAGCAAGGTTATTTTCAGGGGATAGGTAAATTAGTTCAGAAAATAATGCAAGATGAAATAGGTTGTCATGCCGAACTGGATAGACTAGTTCTTGTTACTGAACTCAAAACTGAACGTGGGCAAGTTGCTATGGTTGAGTGTTATGATGAGATTGTTTCTATTATAACATCTATAGTTGATGCTGAAAAAGCTTGGAATAGATATCTATTTAGCAATGGAAGGACTATTGTTGGATTGAATATTCCGCTTCTTGATGAATGGGTTGATTACAATGCTTCTGCTATGGCCAAAACCTTTATGCCTACATCTTTTACTATTAATGCACCTGCTACTAACCCGTTGAAATATATGGAAAATTGGCTGGACATTAATAAGTTTCAAAATGCACAACAAGAGGGTGATGGTAATAATTATGCTCTAAATACTGTCGTCAATAATGTTGACGATTCTGAAATATTGGAATTCTAATATATGAACATAACTATACCAACAGTACAAATTCCTCTTTTTGTAGATGCTTTTCCTGAAAGCGCAACTGCAGATGACACTAAACTTATTTTTAATAGCCCAGCAACTAGAGCTATGGTTTATGATCCAAAGAATTATCCGCAGTCACATGATGCTCCTTCTGTTGGAATCAAATATGATTCTCAAAAGCCTAGACCTTCATTGCTTCCGTTTGATTCTATTGAAGAAATTCTTAAGGTTCTTGAATATGGTGCGCAAAAGTATGCACCAGACAACTGGAAGCATGTTGTTCCAAGATCTAGATATATAGATGCTGCATTTAGGCATATGTTTCAGTGGCAAGCTGGTGAAAACAATGATCAAGAAACTAATATTTCTCATCTAGCACACGCTGCAACTAATTTACTATTTCTTATTCATTTTCAACTAAATGGAGAAAATCCTCGTGAGTCAAACTGATTCTGAGATTGTAAAAATAAGATATGCTATTTCATCTTCTGATGAGATAGCTGTCTTGTCAGCTTGTACTTCTTGTTATCTTAGCAATGAACAAGAAGGTTCTCTTGCTGCTTCAATTTCCGAAATAGTTGTTGAGTTTGAAATAGATAGGGCATGGGGATTTATAAAACCAATTTCTGTAAATGGCTATAAGGTGTCACATGAAATATGATAATCTATATTGGAAAGATGTTGATCCAGAATTTGAATATGAAACTATCGAGGAAGCTTTGTTGACTACCTGTACCCTATGTGGCGATAAGCTTGAATGGGATATTAAGGTAACGTATAATACTAAGTATGACATTCCATGTCTTGCTGGAAAAGCTTTCAGTTGTGGAGTTGTTTATACATTATATTATAACGACGAGAGTGGTACTTATGGAATCTCCATCTCAGCCTGATGTGTTCAATCCATCCCAAGAGGAAATTGATCACTATAAGAGTATTCTTAATCATTATAGATTTGAAAGAACTAAGCTTATTGCTTTCTGTAAAACTTATAATGTAGATATTCCGAAGTATGATCCTCCTATTGATGCTAGATATGCTCCTTTTCTAAAGACTTCATATACCAAGTTGCCTGATGGCACTAATGTATTTATTCCATATAGAATGAATAGAGTTGCTAGAAATAAGTTCTTAAACCCTTCTGCTATTTCGTATAAGCCATTAATGCTTGAGTCTGATTGGGTAACCTTATTATCGGATGGGATAAATAGTGATAGAGTTGCTAGATTTATATTGTCTAAATATGAAGATATAGATAATTTAATAATTAGAACTGCTAGTGGAACATTTGATCCAGTATTTAAAAGATTTACGTCATGTGTTGGATTCTTTACCGATTGGAAGAGCAATGCGCGTCTTAGGGAGGATTGGGCTGTTATACTACCCATAGTTATATGCAAGTTTATAAAACAGCTCAAAACGTCTTACAGGAAGGGCAAGGGTGGTTATTCCACATTCTTTCAGGGTGCATTTACTAGAATATTAATATTAACTTATATTGATTATTGTAGATCTGTACACAAGGAAAGTGTAAGTGTTTCTGGAACATTACCTATTGATAAATTCCTGAAGATAGAGCCGGATATTAATCCTGAGGATTGTCCGGCATTATCTGATGGTCTTACTTTTGATAATGAACTTTATTATCACGTTTTGTCTTTACTTAAAGCGCTTTAAGTTCTGCTTCTATGGCTCTTATTTTTTCAAATAATGGGCCTACTACTACAGAAAATTCATCCTTTGAAATTCTGTTCTTCATTGCGTTTGCAATGTCTTCTATTGATTTACTCATTAGAATCATTTGCTCAACAATATCTGTTAGTCGTCTTGAGTCCCATGGCTTAAATCCTTCTAGTGTTGTTGCTGCTAATTCTATCGAGATGTCGTTGTATTCATATAGGATTATTAATTCAGACCCATCTCCTGCGATCTCTATTGTTTCTATATATTCTCCACCTATCTCGTTGACTGTTAAGCATTTAACAAGTCCGTTTGTCTGTTTTTCTAAAACAGTAACACTTCCAGTTACGTATTCTGTTGGTAATTGAAATAGTGTTATTGATCCATCTGGCGTAGTGTTTATTACTTTTTTAGATACTATCATTACGATCCCCTTAGTATTATTCTTGAAATTTTTGGTACTGTTTTATTGTCGGTTGATTTTAATGTCGCTTTAATTGATACGAACGATATTGTACTAAGAAGATTATTGAATATGCAATATACTTTTCCCTCTTTGTTTTTTGTTTCTACTCTTACTGTATTTTCATTTCTATTTAGCTTGTAGTCAAATCCTTCTGTTAATTTTTCAGCAAATATAAAATCACTAGCTGTTTCAATTAATAGTTTTAAATTATAAGGATACATACTATCTACTATATTCTCTACGCTGCCATCTCTTAATGTTACCGACACTGTGTTTCCATTAACTGTATAGCTATCAATAAGATTTTTATTAAATAACTTTTTAAAATCTTTACTTTCTATTCCAACTAATCGTAATCCTTTCTCTATCTTTATGTTTCCTGATAATTTTTTGCCATCTACATAAAGATTCTTTGTACCAGTGTTTATATTTATATCTTCATAATTAAATATATATGAGGTATATAGTGACTCTTGATATTTCCATTCGTCTATCTTTGTTAGGAATGTTGTATCGTTTGTCATTAAAAATGCCTGTGGTATATCTAATAGGCTGTACTCATATCCTGTTTCAGTTTTTATTGAATTATCTATTTCGATAATTTTGTTTTCTGTTTTTTCAGATATGTCTATTACACTATGCACATCTATATTTTTAGATTGTCCCACTGGACGTATTTTTCTATATTCTCCGTTATTTATTTTTATTTCATATTCAATATTTACACCGGATATATTATTGTTATCAACTACATCAATACTTAATTTTGATAATTGCTTATTTATGTCTATCTCTTTTGTTTCAATTATTGAGATGTCTTTTTCATATTCAGCTGAAATTTTTATCTGACTTAGTTTTGTCTCATATACATATTTACCATTTGACCTATATGACTCTTTGTCTTTCTGTATAACAATTCTTATGTATTTAACTTTTCTTTTGTCGAATATAAATGTTCTATCTATTGATGCTGTCTTTGTTGTAACTGGCTTATAGTATCTTGCGTCTGTTGATGTGTATATTTTTAACACTTCTACATCTTTAAATACTGGACATATTGATTCAATCTCTTCTATCTTTGCAAGTTCTATGTCGATAGTTATGGAGTTTGGGCCATTAGCAAGTGTTTCGCATCTTATGATGTATTCCTTTTCAGTATTAAATATTGATGACTTTTCTGGAATTATCCATCCGCTTGTTGGGCCCGAGTTAGTCTTCTCTATCAATATACCTGCTTTGCTTTTTGTTCCATCATTTGCTTCTATCTTTAGCGACAATATTGATTCATTCTCTATGCTTAGTAGAGATCCATTCCCATTGTTCTTTGCCTTTATCCCATATATCTCTGCATTGCTAATTACTGCATCAGATCCATTCACAAATGATTCTTTCTCTATTGGTATATTTACATACAAGTCGTTTATTGTTGTTGTATACATATTTGAAAGTTTTGCTTCTTTTATCTTCTCGTATAGAGAGACTCTTATCTTCTTGTTTAGTAATTCAAATCTATCTTCTATATCCATTAACAGATCAGATGCTCTTTTGTTATTAGAGTCTATTTCTGAAATTGCTCTCAATGCCTTTATTGATGACTTGTATATTTCTATTTCTTTATTTATTGAGAATTCAGATAGCTCAATACTTCCAGATGACAATATGTCTCTTTTTAGATTTGCTAGTGCAGCAGCATTCAATGGCAGATTTTTTGCTATTGCTAGTTTTTTTGCCTCTATATCTAGTGTTGTCATATGGTGTACCTTATTTCTATATCTTTTAATAGCGGAGACACATTAAAGTATTGTGTTGCTACATTCTTTGGTGTTGTTTCAACGAAATATGATTTACCTGATCCAAATACAACTATGCTGTTTCCAGTGTCGTTATATGTGTCGCTGTCCACTTTTGCTACTGCGTCATATGATGCGTATAGTGAACTATGTAGGTAACTTATCTTTATTCCTTTATGCATCTTGTTTTTCGAATACAGGATTCCATTTTTATAGTCTACTGAATATAATCCAGATGAAGAATTATTTGCTACTGAGTCAAATGTTATTTCTGTTTGTATGTATTTAGATGTTGTAATTTCTAGTGGCAATAATATTCCATCTTCTACAATAAGATAATCTCCCCTGTACACAAGATCTTCTTCTGAGAAAACTCTATTAATAAATAGATCTGCTTCTCCTGTTATTATTATATCTCCATCATCTTTTATTCCTTGTGCAAATATATTTCTAATAGACTGATTGGTTATTGTTACTTTTGACTTCTTGTATCTATTGAACTCTACTTTTCCATCTATGAAATCAACTTCTGTATCTATTGATATTATTGGAGACTTTGTTGTATCTACTACTAGTGATCCAGGAATTATATTTGAATGATCTAGTTTAGCCTGATTTTTAAATGCTGCATAATCTATGTTGTCTTGTGTATATTTTGATGCATATTTTCTATCTAGGATTACGGCTTTATTTTTAGATCCAGATATTAGTCTTGCACGTATTTTTGAATCAAACTGCACATATGATAATACTTCATATATTGAACTATTCTTCGCAACAATCTTACCTTTGCTTATTGAATAAGTATTGTCTACATCTCCATATGGATAGTATTTATTGAATTTAACATCGGCAATTGGTTCAAAGAATATGTCGTATAGACTAATTATATACTGACCATTTACTAGTATAGCATTAATAGTTCCTATTTTTCTTGCATCTGATGCATATACGTTAACAATATCTCCATGATTACACATAAGATTAAAGCAGTCTACGGATCTACTAAACCCATTGCTGAGATCAATCACCCATTCATTGTCGCCCATTTTGACTGTATATGAATCTGCTTGCACCTTAGTTTTTATGCAACAGTTTATATTTGTATTCTTGCTAACTGTTTTTAAGACAGGACTTGATACTGTAAATACAGAAATATTTGTTCCAGCATAATCTTGAGATGTGTACCCATTGCTGTTCTCTATCAACATCTTGTCATAATCTGAAACTATTTTTATTGATGTGTCATTAAATATGCTAGAGTCTCCAACAAGAGATAGCCTTGTGTTATCCATTATTCCAAATGGTTTGCTTATGGCAGATATTTTTCCAGTGTAAACTTGCGGCTTTCCGTATCTAGGTGCACTTGATTGGAATACGCCAGTGACTACATGTTCTTCTTGATATGGTATTTCAATATATCCATCATCTGTTGTTCCACTTCTTACTGTGTATTTCACAGATTCATTTAAAGGAATAGATGATGTTGCTGACAATTCATATTTTATGAAAAATTCTTTTGATATTTGTGTTGATATAGAATCTTCAGATATGTTGTTGATATTTAATATACTTTTCATATCGGATAACGTATTGATGTTTGATATTTCTATCCAGTCAACTGCGTCTGTTGATGCGAATGATTTTATATTTGCACCATGCTCAAAAAAGGTTCCAATTTTTATAATTTCACTTTCAGATTTAATTGGGCCGATTACAACATTGCCGCTATCAACACACTCTGACATACCTATTTCTATTTTGTTTATTTCAATAGAATACACATCAACAGATCCATTAAGCTCAGAATCGTCTTTCAGAATCTTTATTCTCATCTGCTTACACATTGATGGCTCTATTCTTATATGCACATTATTTGATGCTAAAGAATATGATTTTGCATTTGAATTAAGTATCAATGGAGATGCTATTGCGCCATCATCTGATATGCACAATACTTCTATTATCTTTGGATATTTTGTTCCATCGTCTTCTGTCTCTAGATATATGTCAGATACGCTTGTGTTATCAAGTAGATCTATTACTATTTCTGCTGTTAGTTGAATATTTTCTGATGATAATAGAATACTACTCTTTCCGGCAAGTACGCCATCCTTATCTATCTTTACGTTTCTATCATTTACGTTTACAGCTATATCCCATATGCGTTCTCTTTTTACATTCTTATTGTTTAATCTTATTGATAAGCTTTCATTGTCAACTATGCAGTTTGTAGACTTATACGCTACACCACCAAATGGACTAACGATCTTTGCGGAATTTCCGTCAAGAATTATTATATCCTGCACTTGATTAGCCATTAGCTTTAATGACTCTGTTAAGGATTGCCCATATCCAAGAGCTTTATCTACAATTGTAAACATTGAATCATTTAAGGTATTTAATTCATCTGCATATGCATTGATATAATTGCCGACACTAGCGATATGCTCGTTTAGCTCTGTATGATTTCCTATTTTTCCATATTTTATATTCATTTATATATCGCCATGCTTATATTTCTAATAACGGGTGTATGATTTAGTTTGGTATAGTTTGTGTTATAAATATAAATTATTCCAGATATATATGCTCCATGATAATTTATGCCACTTATGTGTACGATTCCATTCTCGTATTTTATATGGTCGTGATCATTTATTGGTATTGCAAATATCTCTATATCCTTTCTGTTGATAATAAGTTCTTCATCTGTAATTTTTTCATTGTCTATGTATGCATATCTAGAAGAATATCTATTTCCAATTTCATTAGAGAAGTATACGCTATCAGATGTTATTGGAATATACAGTTCATATCCAGATATTGCTTTTACATTTTCGTCATACAGTTGAACATTTAGCTTCATCGAGATATGTGCATCTCCAATGTTTTGCACATCAACTATTGGTTTTATATATTCATTGTTGCCTATATCTAGTATTGGAAGCTCTACTGTTCCGAATGATACGTACTTGCTATATGATGAATATAGTTCAAAATTTATATCGGTTTCTGCGTGTATATAATAGATTATTAATGACGATATCTTTTTGTCATACATGCAAGTGATTGATTTGTTTATAATTTCTCCCACCTGCAATATAAGTATCTCATCTCCATTCTCATCTATTCCAGCTATTCTATCAATATAAACATCAGTAAGATCTGTCTTTATTGTAGACATATTACTTATCTGTGTCTTGATTGCTATTATCTTTTTATTCATTGAGAGCTTTCCAGTATTATTCCAATTCCTTTTATGTATGATGTTCCTTTTAGTTTTACATCTGCATAGTTATATACTTTTATCATTCCAAATTTACCCTTTGGAATTTGCATTGAGTTTGCTGTTAGAGATTCACAGTACAATTCCATATGATCTATTTTAGCTTCTATTCCATCGAATATAGTATTAACTGTATTCTCTATATCGTCTAGGTATATATCAAGTGATGATGAAGATAGTGCAACTGATTCACCTATGTCATAGGCTGAGTTTAGTATTGCTTCTTTATGCTTTGTGGATATATTTAGTTGCAATAGATCCGTATTAGCTCTTCTTCTTATAAGTAAAGAATCTTTATTTTCTACAAATTCTTTCATATTGTTATTCCGTAACTAGATATCATATCTTCATATTTTAGAAATACTTTTACTCCAGGAATATTATTTATTTTTCCATATAGCTCTTTTGAAGTAGCATTGAAGTATAGTTGTATAGGAACGTTTATCTCTGTTCCATTGATAATTGAAATGCATTTTATCTTCTGCTTATCATATGAATAATTCATATTGATATTATCATCTAGTAGCGCAGAATCAATTATGTCTTGATCCAGCGACACAAACTCTAGCATATTTGCTACTTCATCATTGTATGCGTCTATTTTTAAATATGTATGCGATGCTGTTTTACTGTCTACGTTAAACTCTATTGGGTATACGTTTTTCACATTTACTCTTTTTACTCCAAGTCCAACATCTACTTCTGTATTTCCAATAACGCATATATTTGGTGCATATATATTGTATGTTTCAAAATCATTGAAGTTAGTCTTTATTGTTGATATCAAACCACATTCTTCAAAATTTGATTGCTGTTTTTGTATTGAAAATATTCCACAGTTTTTAAATAGTTTTGCATTAAGATATGAATCTATTTCGTCTATGTTGGATATATAAAATTGTGAAAAGCTATTAGGGTCTATTGTTGATATTTGATTTTGGCTAGTGTAATCGAATGTATATATGCTTCCAGATTGTTGTATGTCTATTGATATGTCACTTAACATACTTTCTGTTACAAATTCATTATGAGTTATGATAGCACCAAACAATTTATCTCTATACGTCTTTACTAATCCTGTGGCTATGTATGTTGGAGAAACATATGTGTGTACTCTACTATCCTTGTTTAGTTTTTTGATATCAATATCTATATATTTTTTATCTATGTGCAGATATGAGTATTCAAATTCCAGCTCATCTCCAATGCCTATCATGCTTGATTGCATTAAATATGATACATCTACATACCCACTTGTTGACGATACAAAGAAGGAAAGATTAAAATTTATTGTTGTTCCATTTAATTTCTTTAAAGTAAACGACTGTATGTCTATGTTCTTGTTTTTTAATGTTATTAAGCCATCACTATTACATAGATGTGTTTCCTTTATTTTTGAGACCATGTTATGAACGTATGGGAAGTATTCATATTTAACTATTGAATTTATGCCAGATATGTTAACTGCTCCACCATATATAAACTCTCCTAGGGATAATTCTATCGAGTTGTTTTTTGATACGATTTCAGTTGCGAATATATTAGAAGCTTTACTAAATGCCAATACATCTTTTGATGTATGTATGAATAGTATATCTTTCTTCTTTTTTACAGAGAATGTCTTATTATCTATTGAGTACAAGTAGTCTAGATGCTTGTGTCTTACATCTATAAATACTGGATATGTTTCAAGTTTAATTGTGTATACAGTATCTCCGGTGCTATTTGTTGCTACTATTTCTATAGTTTCTGAATTTGTGTATACGAATTGATCTGGCAATCCTGGATCATACACATCCTTGGAATAACTCATGGTCATTCCCGGTATGGCTGGTGCTCGAATTAGTTTTCTAAAATACTGTATTCCATTTGCAACTATATCCGTACATGCAAAATTTGCTGTATTAGATAGAAATGTTCTATTGTCTATCTTGTTTACTTCTAATGATAGGAAGTCTATATTTGCTACTTCTGATATCTTTGGGAGATTTTCATTTGTTTTAAAAAAGACTGCATCATTGCTACTATCAGAATTTATAAGTCCTGATAAATGAAGCTCTTTTACGAGCTTCATATTATACTGTTTTGTTATCATGCTGATCTAACCCATCTTGCGACTACTATATATGGCTGTACGTTATTATGCGGATCTCCTTCGCCAGATTCAGATGTTAACCATGATGCATACCCTGGACCAGCATTATAGTCTGATGGATAATGGTGTGTTCCACTATTGTAGCCTCCACCTGTGAAATATGTTGATGACAAGTGTGTATGTGGACCATTTTCCGAACCTGTGTTTGCATGGCTATATTCGCCACCTGTTACACCTATCGTATTATAGGTTCTGCTTTCTAAATTAGCATCTGTATGTTCGCCTTTTCCAACTAGTACCATTCCTTCGCCACATGCTGTCCATTCGCCAAAATAATCTGTTCCAAATGGGCCATTTATATCTCCTGGATTGTTTTGATTGTATAGATTTTGATAAATTGTTCCTACTGGATATGAAGCCTTTAGCATTCTTAGTGTTCCAGCCGACATTATTGTGTTTATAACATATTCTCTATTAACAGCATCTTTTGCATTTAATGGATCAATAGCATCTGGAGGGTATGAATCAAAGTCGTATGTATATGTTGGCATCTCCAAGTTTATTACCGTGCATGATGAGATATCAAGTTGATTTCCAGTAACCATTGATAGATTGCCATGTATTATGGTATCACTTCCATCAAATCCTAATCTAGTTTCCCCATACGCTTTTAGAGTTCCCTGTGTTTCTATTGAAAGTCCTGCTGAAACTCTTTGGCAATTTATATTATCAATATTTAGATTATCTGCTGATAGTGTTGTAAAGGATCCAGCTGTTGAGGTTACACTATTAGCTGTTATGGTGTTAAATATTGATGACGATGTTACATTCAATTCGTTTGTAATTGTAACCTTGTCTTTGAAATTAACTTCATTATTAAAATCAGATACTACATTTACTGTTAGCGAACTTGGATTAGAAGAATGTTCAGATATTACAACCTGTCCTTTTAATAGGGCGGTTACTTCTGTTGTTAAAATATCTATATTTGCAGATGCTGCATTTAGTTGTTGTGTAAAATTACCAACATTAGCTACAGTTAATACACCAATTGATACATCGTCATTGAATTGTATTGCTTCATTGAATGAAACATTTCCATTAAATGTACATACGGATCCAGATACTGATGTTAGCGAATCATTTATTATTAATGAATCAATTACTGCTGATGGACTTATAACTGGACCAGAGAATCCAGTGGCTGCTATGAATGTTCCTGCCTTAACATCTGTATAGATTGGGTTATCAATTTCTATATTAATAGATGGTTTAACAAAGCTTACAAATGCATTTGCTTCTACGACTAGAGTGCCATTCGCATAATCACCAGTTGGTGTCATATACATTCTGTGATCGTTGCCAAATCTTATACCATTCTTCTCCGTATCAGTTGCTTTGAACAAAGATATTGATGACGAATCTAGTTTTCCGACATATAGATCTGATCTATCCTGTGCTGCTATTGATGTAACAACTCCAATCGGATGTTTTATAAACCATACACCATCAGTTCCAGCTTCAATAACCGTTTTATGATCTAGCAATGTTGGTGTCGTGCCATCATCTTTTGATACATACATTTTTGAATAATTATCTATACCAGAATCAAATGATATACCATTACCAAGCCCGCTAATATTTATAGATGTTGGTACAAACAATTGCATAATATCTGCTGGATCTGTTGATGATATCTTAATACCAGTTGCAACATTTTCTACACTTGTTAATCCAAGATTTATTTTTTCAGCAATTGCGGTATCTATCTGCACATCTTCATATACGTATTCTGCATTGCCCACGTCATAATGAGCAAATGATGTTTTCCCACTGTTTGAATTTACAAGTAGGTCGTTATCATCAGTCTTATTTCCGATCTTGTGTATTTCGCCACCATCAGTTTCTATTCCTACTGCATACATTCCTGTAGTAGTATGATCGCTTGATATTAGTATTCCATTCTTAGTTGATGATATTTGAAGAACGTCTTCATCATGATTCAAAGGGACTGCTTTTCTCATTATAGTATGGCCAGGCGTATCTGTTGTCCCAAATATAAGACTAAAGGAATTTGCTAATGTATTGTTAAATAGTGCATCACTATCGGTAGATGCAATAAATAAATCACCAAGCATTGCATTGTTATATGTATTGTCATCATCTATTTCTAGAGATCCATACCTATATCCTTCTCTGTGTATATATTGAGGGTGATCGTTATTTCTTATGTTTGACTTGCCATATACAATTCCTGGACCTTCTGTATTTTCTGCTGGTATTAACCCAATAAGATCAGAGTGATTAAGCACTGAAGATATGTCATTGCCATCATGTTTATGTGCCTGTATTTCACGTATTGCAAAGTACAACAATTCTTTAATTGTCATATTTGATATAGAGATAATAATCACATCATTATCAAGATCTATTGTTTCATTTGTCTCAAGTGCAAATTCTGATACAGATACTATGTAAATATTTTCACAATCAATTTTATCAAACTTACCTGTTCCAGTATTTAACTTATATGCTGATATGTATGCCGATGGACATACTGTTGTTGCAGATCCATCTATGAACTGTTGTAGGTATAGTGACAGTGATGTGTCATACTTATCAGCTATATCATTATTGGAATCTATTTGTAGAGCGTTAGCGGATGGTACAGTTACGTGTATTTTGCCAGAAATATTTGTTAGTGTCGGTCTTACAAAATCTAAGCCAAGTAATGGATTTGGAATTATATTTGGTCTATATCCAGCTTCTGATATGTATTCGCTAGATGGATATGTTCCCGTATACGTAATTTGAAATGCATGCGGAGGATTGCTAAATCTTATCTTTCTGCCATCTATAAAGAAGTTGGTATTTTGTATAAATGTATAGGCTATTGGATCTCCATTGCTATCAAATCCATCTATTGTCGGAGTTCCTGTTGGAATAAGTGGAAGATACGCTTCTGTCTCTCCACCGAGAACTATAGAGTGAGTTACGTTTGTCATCTCTATGTTGAATGGTATAGCAGGATCATTTAATTCTGTTCCTATTGTTGAAGCTATTGTGTTTATAAACTTTCTTTCATCATACTGATAATCGCCAAGTCCGCTTATGTTTCCTATTGCGTCTCCTGCTGTATTAACGGAATCTTCTATTGCTGCTGATAGCTCAAGCATACCGGCATCAGTTATAAATCCATCTAGTGATGATATTGTTGGCAAATTTGTATCTAGTGTTAATTGACTCATTATATTGTTCCGAATAGCAGCGCTTGGTATTTACTCAGGCTGGCATATATATATTTTTTGGTTGGTGTTATTGTAAATTTAAATTTGTTTGCAAATACGAGTTCAGAGTTTAGATTAAAGTTGTTAGAAAATGAAACTTCACAATTATCTTTGCTAAGAATATGTAGTCCCTCAAGATCTGTATAGTGGGCAAATAGATCTGAGGATATTTCTAGATGCACTTCTTTTGATATAGTATCCACTATTGATAGTATTGGGCTTATTATTGACGTGTACTGAACATTGTATGTGTTGTCTTTCTTTATCAATCTCTTATTGAAAACAAGTATGTTTGGATTGATTATTTCATAGTCGGTATATACTACTGGACCAGTTCCGTCGTCAACTGTTACGGCTATAGAATTTTTATCTATTGCTGATGGCATTGGAATTATATAACCATCTGTAGCAAAATCTATATCTATATTATACGATATTTGTCCGTTTGCAATTGCTGGAAGAGGCCCTACAGTGCTATGTAGTAAGGTTTGATACAAAGATACATCTGTTGTACATAACGCTGCGTATGGGGCTGCTATGCTGTCTGTACCAATAGATAATGGTGCATATCTTGATACGTTTCCATTTGTGAATTTTCCAAATAGCACAATGTCTATTGAATCTGCATAATTTGATACTGTTGCTGTATCACCCGATAGATTTGATTGATATATATTATTAATTAAGGATGTTGATGGAGATATTGTATATATTGAATCATTTCTAAATTTGTTTGATACCTTGCCATTTACAACTATTTGCTTACTTGAGCTTATAGATGTGTGTTCGTTTTTACAGGACAATTCTATCTTGCTCTGATTTACTGTATCTATGTATAGATTATTTCCACTGTAATCAATATCCATAAATACTTTTCCACTTAAACTGCTTATAGACATGTAGTTTTTATCATCATCTATATATGGAATAACTTCTGATTTCTTTGTTGCTATTGGCATCATGAAGTAGAATATTTTCACCTTATCTAAGCCAACTCTTGATATCAAGATCTCTCCTGTGAGAGTGTGTACCTTTTCTATATCTGCATCTAAAGATATCCAAACACCTGGACTTGTTTGTCCATATATTTTTACATTTGGAAGAATTGGAAAGAACTTTGTGGTTATACAGAATCGTGCATTATCAAAATATGCAACGTCATGATTCTCTATCATATCGGATGCAACTAAACTATCTAAGTAGCTATTTATTGATGAAAAGTTTGTATCAAGTGTTTTACTTCCCATCATATTTTTTACTGACAGTAGATTGCTATCTATAAGACTTGTGTCGTTATTTGTGATATTTAGTTTTGCATGGATATGCGATTGATTGTTTACTCTTTTATATAAGAATGCAGTGTCAGATGTATTGGTTTCCTGTGGTGTTGAGTATACTTCATTTCCATCAATTACTGTATATGAACTAAACTCCTGAACTTCTCCAAATGATTCCAGTGATATTACTGTTCCGTCTTTTATTAGCTTATTTCCATCTGTGCCATTAGATAAGTTCTTGTCCCAATTGTCATTTACTAATGTAAATATTGGACTTGATAAATTTTCATTATCATAAAGTTGTCCATATTCAGTATGACCATTGCTAAATTTAGCTACTAGCCTAACACCTATATCATATTGTTTTGATATCATGTATTCATCTCTTCTATTATATTAAGACTTAATTGATTTTCTACTGATGCACTTGATGCAACTATTGCTTTTTCTGATTGTATAAACATTATGTATTTTGTATATTTTTCATTGTACGAGACATATGATTCTGTTGCGGCATTTGTATATATTTTTCCATTCTGAAATACAAAGTCATACGATACATCTTCGTCATATATCTCCTGTATATTGAATTCTACTGAATCAGATAATCCAACTATGGCCGACATATTTTTTAGCCCAAATTCATATATGTTTTTTGGACTTGTGTTTATTATCTCCATACGTAATATCTGAGAATTAAAATCAGATATCATAACTGCTGGATACATTACATATGCAGTATTTATGAATTTTGTATCAACTCCATTTGTGTTCATATACTTAACAAGTTCATACATTTTCATTTCTGAAATATCAATTGATACGTCATCTATAGATAATGTCATTCCATCTACAACTACATGCTTATCAGATTCTACTATTATCACTGGAGACTTTTTAAATTCTGAATTTATATTGGACAGAGATAAGCTGTTTTTCTTCTCCGGCCTATCTCTTAGGTTTATTTTTTGAAGATTATTCATTAAGCTCTTCTTCTATGTCTACTTTTGTATTAAAAATTATATGTGATACATCAGATGAATAGCATCCTCTTATTGGATGTATTTTAAAAATAGATACTGAACTTCCAGTTTCAAGATATTCCATATTAGCATCAACTACAATTGGTTTACCCGAAGTGTATGAATCAATTAAATTTTGAGATGTTGCACTGCTTGATATAATTACATTGCCATCATATATGTTTAGATCATATATGTTATCGCTTAGATGATATGACGTTATATTATTGTCTATAACTCCACACTGAAATACTTCTCTTATTCCCTCACACTGTATGCTAACTATGTATGGATCTTTGTTTAATTTCTGTATTGAGAATTGTACTTTTGAACGTATACCATTTGTCGATATACTTGTCTTGTCTGCTACAAGTAATTGATTGCCAGATAGGTATTGTGTAGATGCCCCGTTTTCTATCTTGACTGTAAATAGTTTTGTTATCCCACTAATTGCACTAGTGTTTATTATGAAATTTATATTGTCGCCATCTGTTACATCGTCATATGCAACTGAACATATGTCATTGTTGTTGTATGTTGAATTTATATTTAGATTTGCTGCCACATCAAAATATGGTTTTGCGGAATAAAGTATGTTGTTTGATATATATAGTATATCTAAATTTTCAGTAACTACAAATTTATCTATCTCTCTTTCTAGTCTGAATTTGTAAACATCTCTTTCGTCTAATTTCTTAACACATAATACATTTGGGTCTTCTATATCAACTGAAAAGAACGGTTCAAAATAATCTCCAGACATATCAGTAATTCTCTTATAGTCTATATATCCACTTACATATGAATCAGATTTTGACATCGTTGATATCACAAGTGAAACACTACTGTATATACCTATTACTGCACTATACTTCATTACTGTCTTGTGGGATATTCTTGGGAGAATATGTATTGAATCCTTTATAAGCTTTCCATCTGCATCAAGTCCTACTATTGTTACATCTGCCTCAATATTGTCAGTCAATGTTATATATAGTGATACATTTTTTGACAACTTAAATCTGCTAAACTCTTGATCTGTATCGTATTCATATTCAAATACTAATGGCTTTACTTCCTCAAGATACATATTGGTTATTGGGTATGAATTTATAGACTGAACATTATTTTGTCCAATGTATTCAAACACACCCATATTGGTTATAACTTCTTTTGGAACTTTAACTATAGGTTTCTTAAAAATATATGGATTAAAATCAAATGTATCTTGTGAGTTTACATAATTGTATGCAGCACAGTATATTGGTTTTGCTTCTATATTCTTTACGTAATTGTATATTCCACTTGTTAGTTTTGAATAGTTTGATAGGAATGACTTATTTGCGAATGACCACTTTGGCGCATACGAAAGCCATCTATATAATTCTAGATTATCCTGTTTTCTCTTTATACCAGACATTGCAGTTGGAATTTGTGGAATCACTTCTGCGTGTTGTGCAGTGTATTTTATAGATGCTATTACTGACTCTGATCCATCTATTACACTTACACCAAGAAGTCTATCGAATTTTGTATTCGACACTAAAAGATTTATGGTTGTTAGGTCATATGCATCGTATAGTATTCCAGATTCATTAAACCATACATATCTAAGGCCTGCACTATATGGCTGAACATCAACTGATGCTGATATTGTTGTTTCTATTACGTATGGGGCAACTGAATCAATTGTTATAGTACAGTCTCGTTTCATGATGAAATATTCTCTGTTATATCTGTCTTACTTATTGATATATAAGTTTTATGATCAAGCTCTATTGATAATACATCTCTGTATATGTAGTCGTTTATATTTGGATCGAATAAATCAATACCAGTTATAACTACTCCAGAAAGCGCTCTATATGAAGCAATTAGGACTCTGTTTAATGAGTCTACAGTTATCAACTGTGTCTTTGAATATCTATAATTTTGATAAATAATTTCTAATATTGCTTCTTTTATTATATCTGGAGACATAACCGATTCAGTATTTGTATAGCTTATTTTCAACTGGTTCTTATATGGCTGAACTATATTATGTATAACTCCACCTGGAGTTTCTGATGCAAGTCTTGCACTCATATACTTTGCCATAGATATGAATCTTGAATTTGATCCAAGCAATACGTCTTCATCAAAGACTATATATGTTGTTACTATTCCAGTTCCAATTTCATTTTCTACAACGTGATATCCATTTACAAATCTGATTGGTCTTATGGCATTGGCAATAGCCTGCTGTGAAGACACATTTACATTTAACTTTTCCTGTTCTATTACGTATCTAAATCTATCATCATCCATTGGCTCTATTGGAATATTTATAGTGTTTGTTATTTTTAGTGATATGTAATCTAGGTATGGATTTGAGTTGTTGTACAGTTCAAATCTAGTATTCTTGTTTATATTCACAGATGTCATTCCATCTGCAGCTTCTATTCTTACAGATATTTCAACATCATCGTATTTGCTAGCAATGATAACTGGTGATAAAAACGTAACAATGTACTTGCTGTCAATTTCAAATCTTTCACCAACTTCAATTATCTGTCTTCCAATTATAAGATCATCAAATCCATCTGTTGCATTCAGCGGCGATATATAAGATGTTGCATCACCATCTATTGTTACATATGGAAAATGATTTCTAAAAACATTCCACTCTGCTCCATTTAGATCTAGGTATTTGCCTGTCGCACTAGATGTATATATTCTTGATAGAACTTCTTCTGTATTGGCTGAACACGTAACAACTTCTTCTACAAATGCATCTGAAAGCATTTTTGTTTTTGATGATAATGAGTTTGAATCAATACCAAGATTTGAATTTATATTTGATATTGTATTTATCAATAATAGGTTTTTATTTATTCTATCAATAGACATTTACTACTCCGTTTATTGTGTTAAATATACCGTTTATAGTTAACGATGTTGATGATGATCCACTAGCATCTGAGTATATTTCTGTTTTTATTACTACTTCATTAAGTATTAAGGTTGCAGCACAGGCCACCTGTCTGCGTTCTAAAAATCCATCTATTGTCAAAGATCTTACTATTGACTCTTCTATTTGAGACTCTATGCTTTTTGTGATTGGTTTGCCAATATAATAATTTAGATCAGCCCCTAGATTCTTGTATAGTTTGTAGTCTCCAAATGAAGATTTTATTCTATCAATTGAATGTTGTCTTAGTATCAATAATCTATTGGATACTATCTTTATATCTCCATTAGAGATTTGTATATCTCCATAATCATCAAATATAATATCTGTTTTAGGAATCATAATGTTGAGGCCAATAGTGCGCCAAGTGCAGCAGTTGCTATGGCATGTTTTGCTGGTATATCAAAGATAAATGTTGATATTGGTGTTACTAGTGTAGAGGGTACACATGCGACGGTTAGTGGATTAAATTTATGTATAGGGCCTATACGTATATTTGGTATTCCAGATGTAATGGATAACGCTCCATTTATAAATGCCCCACCGTCTTTATCTGCTGTTATTGATACTGCTCCAGCCGCAAGTCTTGATGCACTTACGTCTGCCTCTAGAAATACAGAGGAGTCTATACTGTTTTTTATTTTCATTTTGCACTAAAAGGCCTTATGTGTATGTGACATGTTTTATTTTTTGCACTAAATGGGGGAATATTTGTAGCAACAGATATAGATTGTTTCATATCATATCTTGATGAATTTTCACTTTTAGAAACAGTATCATGTGTTGCTGCATCCCCATATCTTAATACTTTACCATCTATACTTATTTCTGCAACTTCTTCACTTAGTACGGTTAATATTTCATTAATTGCATAACCAGATTTTTCTAAGAATTTTACTCCAGCCGCGTCTATCTTTGTCATACTTCTAGACAGCTTTCTGGCCTTCATTATGTCTTCTGCGGCTATAGTCCTTGCTTCACTAGATGTGTCCAGTACAGATGCGTATAAAGCCTTTCCTCCATCTAGTGTTACTAATACTGTCTTGCCTATTAATTTTTCATACTTAATATTTACAAACTCAACCATTACATCTAGTGGTATCAATATTTCTGCAAGAACATATTTATTTTCTGGTATATCTATGCCATGTCTATTAAATAAAGTTGTATTTATTTTTACTATATTATTGTCTACGTCAGTAGCTGTATCGCCAACTCTTCGTATCGTTGCATACAGCATATCCCCTTGCGGGGATATGCTCTCTATTATGCCTGCCTCGGTAGTCTTCATCTGTTTGGGTTTTCCTTTCTTTCAAAAAATGCATCTGTACTAGCATTTGCGTTCACCGTTTTTAGGTATGATGATAGTGCTGCATATCTAGATGATTCATATAGTGATGATCCATTTTTATTCGTAGATACCAATCTTGATCTAGCGGCTCTTAGTAGCTTTTGTGCAGCCTCTTGTGTTTTATCTATTTCTGAAAATATTGAATCATATTTAGTGTTAATTTCATATCCAAATAATCCAGATTGATATGCAATACCATTATTCAATAGTGGCAATAGTATAAGGGGCTGTCTTGTCATATTGCTTTTTTCTATTGTTTGATATAAGTACAACATTACTATTCCTGCACCAATCACAGCTGCCGGAGTAGACAATGCAAATCTTGCCAAAAATGCTATGATGCCAACAAGACCAGATGATGCTCCAGCGAGCATTCCTAGAGCTGTTCTAAATACTGCTCCGCCAGCAAATCTACCAAGCAGTCCTGCGCCAGCACCTCCTGCCGCTCCAAGTGCTGTTCCGCTTACTGCTATTGCTGTATTTAAATATAGTCCTATTCCCTGTATTGCTAAATACCTTAGTGCTGTTGGTATTGCATTTCTTAATATTACTCCACCAACTCCAAGAGTTACGCCACTTATCGCCCCAGAAATAAGATTGCCCTTTATTTGAGATCCAAAATACGCATCTCTTGTATCCTTATTTGATAAAACTCCAAGTATGCTAGATGTATATACTATCTTTCTAGAATCATAGAATCTTGTTGCCGCATCTGTTTTTATTTTATTTGCAGCTATAGCCATTGCAAGTCCAAGTTTTGTATATAGATATGAGTACATAAATACTTTTGGCTCTACATATAGGCCTGGAGTTATGACAGTTAAGTATCCATCTTTTTCCGTAAAGATATGTGAACATTCTCTTATTTTTATAATTCCAGTCAATCCTCTGAATGAATCATTTAAATATGCATAGTCACCAGCTTTCATATATGGATTGCCAACAATAACTATTCTTCCAGAATACATCATTTCGGCTTGTCTCTTTAATTCGCTTATCCCATATCTCCAAGCCATAAATTGTCCATCGCATGCTTTTGCATACAATGTTGTTGATCTAATTGCTGTGGCACGTAGATTGTCATCTAGCTGTGCATCAAAGAACCCAAACCCACTATTTGATTCGAATTGATCTGCCTGAGGTCTTCCAGCAAATCCTGTTCCGAAGTATCTAACTGTTACCTTCGTTTTGAATCCGCTACTTAATGATATCTCGTTAGAGACTATATCTCTTTCGCTTGTTATTAGGTGAAAGTCAGATGCTGGTTTTACCATCTTGTATTTTACTTTTTCAACTTCAGCATTGTATGTGTATCTCTTTTCGGATGATCCAGTAAACATGCTTATGGGTGGATCTGTTGCTATGTATAGTTGTTCTTTTATTCCATAAAATAAGCTTGCTCTTTCTTTGTAGTTCATAACAGAGAGAGTTGATCCTGGATGCCTATACAATACTTCACGTAATGATTCCCATAGTGTCGATTGATATATTGGAAATGATATGGTAACCGATTTGTAAAAGGATGCTAATCTTGAAAATGAATATAGTCCGTTAAACTCAGTATCTATAGATTGCACTTCTGGTGAGTATACGTTTGTATAAAGCTCACTAGACATTCTCCACCAGTCTCCCATTACAAGACCATTTGTATCTGTGCTTGTATTTTTCATTCCAAGCAATGACATATAATCTCCAAAAAAATCCATTATCCTGCCAAATAGTCCCTTGGCTTCTGATACAGTCGTATCAACAATTCCTACAGAGTTATCAGCTTCACCCTTTGTCATCCCGTCTAATATATTTGTTGCAACTGGATTAATAGAATTAGCAACGTGCGTTCTTTTCCCAAAATGATACAACTCATCCTTTTGCATCAATTCGAATATGACACTTGTTGTGGTTGCGTTTCCAAAGAATGATTCTACATATCCAACATCCTCTTCTTGCTGATCTAGAGCTATCAATTCCCTTCCATATCCTTCTGCAACTATATCAAGAACATCTTCTCCTTCTACTTCTGTTATCTCTCCATTGAATATAGTTTCAAGATCATTAGGATCATTTGAATATCCCATTCTTATATGTATTCTCGTGCCTGTTGTAAGGCGCAACTTGCCCATCTTGTCTCTATAGAATGCCTCTAGGTTATTACCACTAGTGTCAGCAAATGGTTGACCTCTTCTAGCTATAGCAGCAATATCTGTATATATAGATCCAGGATTAAGAATCGACATTGACGCAACAGCAACAGGATTCATTTCATCTGCTGTTTGTATTTTTACTTCAACTAGTCCAGATACTTCATATAGGTTTGTTTCTCTAGGAAGAGCTATGTCGTATCTGCCAAGCCAATCATCTCTAAGGCCTTCTACTACGTATACCTTTACTGTTGGTATAGCCATATCTAGTCCAGTAGATAAGTGTGCACCTGTTCTCATGCATCTAAATTGCTTCTGAAGTTCTTCATTAAACAGATCTATATTTTCCTTTTGAATAAATGGTGCCAATCTCTTAAGTGGTCTTGTTAAAATACCATCAGTAGATCTAAGCTCTGACTCTTCTGCATTCGTGGTGCTTTTTGATAATTCATTGGCTCTTTCTAGAGTTGACAATTCTTCTGGTAGTGCATCAAATGTTTGTCCAAATCTTTTCAATATCTCTGTTTCTGTAGCCTCTACACTTATTCTCCCAACATTTTCGCCACCCCCTACAGACTTAGATATTCCGGCTTCATTATTATTACTATTTAATGCATTATTAACTTTTGCCGATTCATACATTTTTTTATATAGATTATATCTATCAGTTAATGTTCTATCTGATGGCTTTTCTGGAATTGCAGTTCCATTTTTTATCATTTCTAATGCATAGTCATTACCATCTGAGTCTATAATTATGTTATTTGTATAGCCATTTCCAGATATTGGAGCATATATATAAATTGGAAATTTCATTTTACTAAAAATAGACTCAGATAATACAAGTGCATCTGGATGATATTTTGTAGACGCAAGATACACATTCCTGTATCTTTCTGTTGGATTTTTTAACCCAAAAATATTAAATGTATTTGAAGCACTTGGTAACATGGTTGATGTAAATAAATTTATCGGAAATGAAATTTTATCTCCATCTAAAATTAGTGGATTTGCTCCAGCATACATTTGGCTTATTTTTGCAATAAGTCTTGAAAGATGTGGTATTCCTCCTTCTCCCTCTAGATCAAAAGCCTCTTTGTCTATTCCACCATTTGCTTTTGTTGCTCTATATTCCATATTGCTAAATATCGTAGCCTCTACTCCTGTTTTTGAATAAAATTGCTTCTTCCATGCTTCTACCCAAGAATTATATGTACCATCCCAATTCTTACGACCGCCTGGGTAATTCTGTGCCATATTTTCATAGTCATATCTAGCTAATCCTTCAAATGTATAACCCTTTTTTGAAACTAATGAATTTTTAGTATTTGGATCTTGGAATTTAGTTATTATTGCCCTATACCCTCTACCCCCCTGTTGACACATCATGTAGAAATTAAAATATGATTTTGCGTCTATAATTAATACTTTTGAATTTCCACTATTTAATTCTGGAATAACATATGTGTGCCAAAATTTAATAGCTGCATCTATATTAGTAACTGGGTCATTCCATTTAGAAGATGCACCACTATACAGCTTATTTAATGCATCTTGACTTAATTGAAACAGACCGAAGAATAATCCATTTGGACTTACTGCTTCAGGATCGCCACCAGACTCTATTGACATTATATGTCTAACAAGATCTTCAGTAATCTTGAGAATTTTTATTGACCGCAATTCTGTATTGCTTTTGTTTCCAGATTTTGATACGTATAGATTGTATCTTTCCATTGTCAAGTCTATATACTTGCTAAGTCTTTCGAGCCTTCCCTTTACATCCTTTTGCTTCTTGGTTGTTTTTCTATTCTTTTTGGCTTCTTCTTGGCTTTGGGGTTTTGGAATATTATCACCTTGTATATATTCAACTTCTCCAAATCTCTTATCGCCCTCTGTTTTTAATGTATCAATTTTAAATTCATCTTTATTGAATTCCTCAACTGCATCCACAAGCGATATTAGAGTTGTAGAGTCCATATATGTGTCTTGATTTAGAAAGAAGAACGGAGAAAATCTTCTGGCATCAGATTCACCAAGATAGTTAGATGCAGCAACTGTTTTGTTTTTATCTGCATATCCCTTGATTAAAGATGAATATAGTTCCATATCAGGAATAGCTTCGCCCTTGATCTCGTTAAACTTTCCACCGAGAGCTTTTACACTCAAGGCGTCATACCCTTTCTTTACAATAGTTCTATATATTTCAATATATTGAGACTCATCATTGTCCTTAACATTCTTGTCGTTTAATTTAAATAGGCCAGCATCAACAGATCCTTGAAGCATCTGCTCTATACCAACAGATATTGCACCAAACATCTTTCTAAATTCGTATGAAGTTAAATCTAGTGCTCTTCCATTGTTATCCACTTTTACTTTTACATATGCAGATATTTCTCTTAGTTTATTTGCTGTATCAATTAGTCCTTTTCTATATGTAGCTGGTTTTGACACCCTGCTTATGGTTGTTCCATTTATAAATGATTGCGCTTCTATGTATATAGCTGCGACTATTGCATGTATATTCTCTTTTGAATGGTGTAGTGCTTCTATTGTTTCTTTTGGAAGATCTACAATTTTTTCCAAATTACTTACAAGTGATATATTCTCGCCTATATATCCATGTAATTTTTGACTTTCCCTTATTTCTTCTATAATGTCATCCGACACAAGACGAGAAGGCATTCTGGTAATAACCTCCATTCTTGCATACATTTCTAATAGTTGTGCACCTATCTCTATCATTGGATACATATCAGCTTCTGATAGTGAAGTGCTTGCAAGTGATAGATTAGATCTGCCTATCATGTCTGTAAGATCTGATTCTATAAAGTTTATAGAAACACCTTGTCTTCCTTGGTCGTCAGCAGATTCAAATGATGTCTCATTATCTAATATGAAGTAATTAGCGCCAGAAAGTATATTTGCTATACTTCTTATTCTTAATGACTTGAATGGCATCTTATTACCATTTACAACATGCATCTGTTCTGCTTCTCTAAGGCTTTGGGCGAGTAGTTCGTATGGCTTTATATTGTAATCTGACATGTCTTCGTATTCGAATTCAGAATTATTAACAGTTAATTCTATAGTCATAGATGCAGGATTTTTACCAAGATATTGGATGTGTGGTTCCATATACATCTGTAATTGGTTTGCTGCGATACTGTTTCTTTTTGTGACAGTTATAGACTGAACTTCGAATGTTTTTGATAATCCATCTTTTATAACAAATAGGGGCATATCCTGATAAACTATCCAGTAGTTCAGGGCCATATTCTCTTCGTTGTTTTTATTTGATTTAAAAGTATTTACATATGAAATTGACTTCACATCATCTTCTTCAAATCCAGCTAATGCCACATTGTCTTTTATTATCTTATATGGAGCTTCTGCAAACTCTCCAGTTGCTTGATATATCTGTGGTCTACCAAATATAACTTTTCCAACATCATCTGTTAAGAAGTCCATTCCGATATCAAATTTCTTTTGTTTTACTGATGTGTCATGTATGAAGTAGTCGTTGAATATTTCTGATTCTGCTAAGCTATTAACAGTTCTTAACTCTACTCCCTTTTTGTTATTATCTACCTTTATTCTTGAGTTTGATTTTTCTGATTTTTCATATGTTAAGAATGCGAAGTCTTTTACGTATGGTATATGATTAAAGTAGTGCATATCAATAGTTATAAAGATTGCATTTTTTGCTTTATAGTCATGTTTTATTGACCATTCTTTTACTGCATACATTCCATATTCAGTTATTGATCTACTTACTGTTGGTACAAATTGAGATAGTCTATCTGATTTTATAAATACAAATGGATACTTTTCCAGCTGAGTGCATAGTGACACCAATGACTTTTGATCAGAAGGTTCATCTAGATCAAATGCCATAGTTACAACATACGTCGCTATGGCTGAATTTGATGATACTGAATATGTAGAAACGTCTCTTATTGCCGATACAGAGTCTGAGAACCTTTGGTCAAAGACTTGTATATCTGTTGGATTAACTCTTAATGCAAGATTGTTTATTATGAATAGTTCTTGTGACATATTAGTAACTACTATCTCTTTTATCTCTTATTGTTATGTTTGTTCTGCCATTCTTATGACCGAAGGTGTCTCTTTTTAGGCGAGAAGATGAGGCTCCCTTTTCTTTGTAGGAACCTTTTATGTTGGTTGATCTTCTATTGTCAAATGATTTCTTTTTAAACACTTGAGCATTTTCTGATTGTAATGGTGGAAGTATACCATCACTAGTTTCAAATGGTAAAGATTCCTTTGTCATTTCTGGTTTATCGCCACCAAAAACTAATGCTGTCGCAGCAAGTGCAGCCAATCCCAATCCTATTGGTTTTTTGTTTGCTATAATATTTCTCTTTATGTGATGAAATCCTTTAGATATTTTACTTCCAGCATTACTAATTAGTTCTCCAAGATCATCAGCAGTAGTTGATGGCATGTCTCCATTTTTTGCATATCTACCGAGTTCATCAAGTATTTCTGGTAATGTTTTTGCAGATCTAAAATCTTGTATTCTTCCACCATTTGCTTCTATTTCTTCCGCATGTAGCTTTGCACCATTTATAACATCTGTGATAGCACTATCAAATAATGGCTTAACATCGTCTGTCATATTAGCTCCAAACAATGATGTTGTAGCTTTTCTAAAGTCTGCTTCAAACTCTCCGGCTCTTCCTGACTTGTCATGAAGTTTTGCGTATGCAGTTTTTAGTGATTCTATTTCTGATACACCAGCTGCATTTTGTAGATCTAGTGATGATCTATGTGCAGATTTCAAAAGAGATTCAGTTATATTGTGAATCAATGTTCTGCCCATTATTGATCTTCTCATTAGTTTGTCACTATTGCCTTCTGTTGCTGCCAAATGCTTATGAAGTGCATTAGTAAGGTTCATGGATAGATCTGTTGTATGTGAAGCTAAGAACTTTCTTTGTTTAGATTTTAAAGAAGAAAATGCTTGATGGGATATATAGTCAAGTTCTGACTCAAGTGAGGAATGCATTACTGTTGTTGCTTTATTTCCTTTTCTTGATAACGCAGTAGCCATTCTTTCTGCTTCTGGAAATGCATCTGCTTGTGCATCCATAAGTCTCTTTACGAAATTTACATGTTCTTTTTCACTAACACTATCAAAGTTAACAGATGCAATTTTCAACATGTCATAGTCAAAGTCTGTGAACTGACCTGTCTTAAACATATTTTGTCTCGTATTTGCTATACCAACATCTCCATGCTCTAGCATTCCATCTGGTGCTACAAATACATTTGCTCCAAGTATAGAGTATGCTCCCTGTGCTGGTTCTCTTGAGGCCAGTACCTTGAATTGCGATTCGACTCCACTCTTGTCTTTTGTTAGCAATCTTCTATACCCAGTATCTATTGTTCCATTCTTTATTGGATCAAAGCTTATATCAACATTTGCTCTTCTAGCTAATTCCCTTGCTTGTGATTCACTAATTAATATTGCTGGATCCAATTCTTTTTCCATCATAGACGCAAATTTTCCACCTATGCTTCTAGCTCTTAGAAATGAAGATCCTGGCATTAAGGCTTTTGATGATTCTTTTACTATATTTGATTCACCAATTACTGATGATCTTATTGATTTTTCAAATGCACTTAATTGATCAATATACTTTGGTGCCAATAGCTTCTTTTTTGCTTCATCTGCAGTAGCATATTCAAGATCCATCTGAATAAGATCTCTTCTTTGCACATCCATTGCCTTTAGTAGATCTCCTGTTTCTTGTTCGTATATACCACTTCTGTTTGTGCTTATGAATGGTATTGATACACTTTTTATATCTCCAGCATAATCAGTTGGCAATGATAGGTTGTGAAGCACGTGCGTACTGCTAGCTCCAGTATACATATTTGCAGCAGCCGCTCTCTGCTCTGGTTTTAATCCAAACAAGCTCATTATGTCTTTAGATCTTGCCACTTTTACATCATCTGTAATTGACGAAGATTTAAGTCCAGATGATTGAATCATTGATAGTTCAAATAGAGCATCGTGATTCATTACTGATATCTTAGACAAGAACTCGCTTGTAGCCCCATATGACTTGAGTTGTGTTCTTTCTATCCATGACATTGATCCAACATTTCCAACGCCATGAAGACGCTCTCCGAGGTCGGCAGACACAGATGTTCTTAGTGTTCTCATCTTGTTAATATCAACTTCGTTAACTATTGAATTTAATTTCTCAAGAGCCATATCTCTTTGTGCATGGAAGACTTTTCCTCCATCAGCTGTTAGAAAATTCATTTCTGTTTGTATTCTAAACATGAGTCCATTTCTAGGAACTGCACTCATAACGGTTGTTGCTAAATCTGTATTTCCTTTGAAGTCTGTTTGCATAAGCATAAATAGTGCTGATTTTGCTATTTCTTCTTGTGCAGCAGTACCAGTCCTAAGTACGTCTAGATGTTTTGCAAAATATTTGTTTTCAAGGAATGCTTTAGTTGGATTAGATCTATTTATTTGATCAACAAGTTCTGTTAGGGCACTTGCTCTTTCTGTTTCATTTCCACTTATTAATCTAGGTAGTATCTTATTGCCGGTTTCAGATTGTCCTGCAATCATGTCTATGTCACCACTTGCTCCTACTTTCTTTCTCATTGCTTCGAATATATGATCAGGAACAACAGAGTATCCGGCCTTTGATCCAACGCCAAATAGCTTAATCCAGTTAGCCTTGCTTCCATCAAATACAGATTTAGTTCTTATGACTAATTTTCCATCAACTTCATTTACGCTATGTATGCTTCCGCTTGTGAACACATTTCCTATTTTTGCTGGTTCCATATTCTTGTCGTATCCAAGAACTGTTTCTGGCAATAGTTCTATTTCTGAAAGCAATCTAGATCTTTCTGACGCATCCGCCATTAAGGCGTGTGCTATATCTTTGTTTATTAGATACTCACCAGTGTACTGACTTCTGTGTATCTCAAATGTTTGGTAGCTTTCTTCTCTTATTTTTGATGCTGCTGATCTTGATATTACTCCAGATCCATCATCAATTGAATATTGATCTCCATATCTGACAGATAGCTCTCTTGCCATTTCAGAATCCACATCAAACCTATTCATATAAACTGCATGATCTGCTGCATAGCCTCTTTGTAGTTGAGCATCGTAGCCTCTATCTGCACTGGGGAATGTGCCCAATGTTTCATGAAAATTCTTTGCAAGTGCTGGATTAACATACTTTCCAATAGTGTTTACGGATTGTCCTTCCATTGGATTTGCTCCATATACGTTTCTGTATGTATCTAGTATTAATGAGTGCTGAGATTTTGTAGGACGACCATTTACTTCTCTACCAACCATTTGCACGTCAACCATACTAATCACTCCATCCTTTTCTCTTATGGCTTTCATAAAATCTAATGAGTGTGCTGATTGGTGTACTGCATGTTTTGAGAATCCGCTATCCTTGTATTCTATTAATTCTGATAATGGTATCGCACCAAGATCTGCTTCACCTTGTATGTATTCAAGATTCTTTCTTACAAATGAATCAGTTAACTTCTGAACATTGCCTTCTTTTCCGGATGCGAAGAATGCTGCATATTCTTCTGGGTCAAATCTTAATTTTGCAAGTATCTTTGGATCATTAATTCCTATTGCTGCTGCTAGTTCGGCTGTTAAACTTGATTTCATTCCAACTAAATCTAGGGCGAACGGATTTACACCTTTTGATATATAAAAAGTGTCATCAATTTTTGAGAATCTTGTCATTCCTCTTGAGTGAGATGTTAATGGTATGCGTGTTGTTTCACCAGCCTCTACTATTACAAGTGAACCATCTACTAAGCTAATATTTTTCCCTCTGAATGCAATGTCAAGCATCTTTGCTTTTCTTTCAGCATCTGGTTGTGAATGTCCCATTACTTGAATAAAATGATTTTGCATTGCTGCTACCCTTTTTTCGCCATTTAGATTTCCGCTTATACTTGTTTTTTTAATAACAGTATTTATTAATTCAGTTTGCGGATTAGACATTCCAACAAGTTGTGAATCACCAGCCCTGAATCCATCATTTATAATAGATGCTATTTCTGGAGTTAGGTTTTGCCCACTAAGATGCTCACTTGTTATTTCTATACCTCTTGATTTGCCAATAGCTAAGATATTTTCTTCACGATACTTTCTTTCTTTTAGGAAACTACTATAGTTGTAAACTTTTTGTTGAAAATTATCAGCATTTAATTCTGCTTCATCCATCATCTTTTTAAGATGCTCTCCAACCTCTACTCTATGATCAACTGTTTTTTCAGCAACTGTTCTTGATTGCTTTTCTGCTGCTATTGCAGATCTTATTAGCTCTTCTGCACTAGTACCGGATAGTGTAATATTATTAAGTTCTGCATATTTTGTTGCTAATTTTTTAGCCAATGATTGTGCAGCAGTATATTTTGACGCATCTCCTTTTGGAAAGTATCCACTTCCAACTTTGGCTATACTTCTTTCGTATTTTGCTCTTTGTATTTTTATATTATCATGTGCAGCATGTAGTATATTTCCAATACTACCTTTTCTCTTCACGTATGATGGTGAAGTTACAACACCCTTCCTTTCTCCTTCTGCTATCTTCTTCCTCATGCTATTAAGCCAATCCATTTCAGCTTTATATTTGTTTCCGTACTTTGAAACAAGATTTTCTAACTTTTCTATAGTTCTTCTATTTCTTGCCAATGAATCTTTTGCAGACTCAATGCTTCTCTCTGTATTAACAAATCCTGATGTAAGATTTTGATCAAATGATAATAGTGTTCCCTTTTTTGATATAGGAGATGAATTTCTATGGTATACCATGTTCATTGCTGACACAGCACCAATCCCTGCACCTAGTACTGCAGAGAATGGATTCTCAAATGGATCTTGAGACAGTCCACCAACTGCCCCACCTATCATTGCTATCTTTGGCATGCCTGTCATTAAATTAACTACACTCATGAGTTATGCACCTATTGTCATATTTATATCTTCTGTTTTGCTTTTGTGGAATTGAACACTATCAACATTTATTCCTCTCTTGTAGAGATCTGCTTTTATTGCTGCAGCTCTTGACTTCTCTTCTCTGATACCCATTTTTATTCTATCTATATCATTTACAACTTGGTTTTCTTTATCAACTGCTACAAGTCTAGCTAGTCTAGCTTCATCATCTTGCCAGAAACCATATCCTCTAACATCTTCTTTACCAACAGATAATGTTTTTAGTTTTATGTCATTTATATCTATTCTTGGATCCCAACCAGAAAAAGATTTGTCTGGCATTCCAGTTGTGTTATTTATATATGATTCTGCTTCTTTATCAGCAACATATTCCGAAAAGCTTGATGTTTTTGATTCGCTAGATACTTTGTATGATGCATATAGTCCTGGATTAGATACAGCTAGAGACTGTTCATCTTTTTGAACTATGTTCCTAATTGCACTTGCTTGTGCATCTGGATCATCTGCATTATTTGCAATTGCATCTCTTCTTTGCCATATTTTACTATACAGTTCAGCAACACTAGTTGATTCAGCATTAACTATTGATTGTCTATCCTGTTCTGATGTTGCTCCAGAGAACGCTGCGAAATATGCTTTTTCCTGATCTGGAAGCGCTATGTAACCTCTTGTGACCTCCATATTTTCATCAAGACCAGATGCCAATGCGCCTGTTATAGTTGTTTGATATTTCTTCTTGTAATCATAAGCTAATCCACCATCTCCATCTTTTAATGCTTGCTTATAAAGATTTCTATATTTTACATATTGTAGTTTATCAAAATATTCATTAACAGATCTTTTTTCAACTGTCTCTTCTGGAACACCAGTGTCGGTCATTAATGTTTTATTAATTGCTGGTTTTATAAAATGATCATAAGGTTTTGTCCACATACCAGTATCTGTGCCATCAACCTGTGTGGCATAGTAATCTTCTAGTGCAGTTCTCTTGTGTATTAGTTTAGCACCCGGCCTTAAGAATGTTAATGATTCTGTAGGCAGTTCTGCTGCTCCTGTAGCAGCATCCCAAAAACTAGACAGTGCACTTCCTAGTAGTCCAGCCTTTGCTGATTCAGAGTCGGTTAATGGATTATAGAATTCTTTATGTACTGACCTATCGTTTATTTGTTGAGTTGTGGCTGCATATATTTGCTTTTCATAGTCTGTAAGTTGATCGTTAGCAGCTCTTGCATCCATCATATCCTTGTATCTATAGTATTCGTCACTACCCATTGCAACATCTGATAATATTTTGTATTTATAAATATCAGCATAGTCGTTTGGATCAACACCTTTTAATTCTGGGTGCAATTCTTCAAATCCTTGTCCCGGTAATCTAAAATACCCCTTCTCAACCTTTGCATATGGATCTCCACTGGAGAAATCTATCCAATAGTTATTTACATCATGAGGCATCCATTCTGGCATTTGATTTCTTAATGGATTAGCTCTATCTAAAATAGAACCAGCATTAGTTGGTATAAATCTTCTGAGTGATTCACCAACTGGTCCCATACCACCAAGATTTGATTCTACAAGTGATCTAGCAGAGTTATTCATTGCGCCAGATCTGTCTAATTGTAAACCTGGATCTCCAAGTCCAGTATGTACTGCATCAGATGCTAGTGAACCTACCCACCCCTTTAACCCAGCAAAGTCTGTTAATGCGCTATATGCGGTATGTACTAGTTCTGTATCCGTAGTTAGTTTTGCAGCTTCTGGTGCAAGCATTAAGCCTTCATCTATTAATTGCTTTTCTGTATCAGAAACTTGTTGCTTTAGCTCTACTCCACCAGAACTATTTATACTTCCACCTTCTATGTAGTCATCTAGCCTTTCATTTACAACATCTGGTTTTATAAGTGCACCTATAGTTCCTTGATATAATTTACCAAATGCACCACCATAAGACACTTCCATTCCCCATACTGCATACGGAGATCTATCTTGGTTAAGTTCTTCTAGCCTGTATGGATTTCTTAAATAGTCAAATGGATGCAATACTGGATTTAATTCATCCTTTGTTTCTTGATTATCATACTTACCCGCGTCTTCTGCATTGTTCATTAATTGCGAATACCATGATTTGGTAAAGTATTTAATCTTTCCACCGCTCCATTCTTTTCCGCCAGATCCCCAGAATCTTGTAGACTTAATTGCTACATCTTCTTCACCAGAATATATCTTCCTAAGATCTTCTGATGACTCACCTATTAATGCTCCTGGAAGAAATGGTAGTACTGGGATAAGGCCTATTAGAGCGCCTATAGCAGCGAATCTACCCACTCTATTTAAAGATGGCCCATTGGTACTACCCTTGCCTAGCATCGTGTTTAAAAGCTTTCCTTGGCCTTCTGTGTGGGCTATAACATCTGCTGCTGCGACACCTTTTGTTGCTGCATCTTTAAGTCTCATTGAATAGCCAACATTTGCACCAAACAGTGCTCCAGCTAATGGGAATCCAGCAAGTGTTAATAGGCTTGTGCTGCCTTCTGCTAGGTGTTCTTGATTTGCTTTATAGTCTTGGAATCTATCTGACCACATTTCTGCAAAACCAACTCTTGCTTCTGTGTATCCGGTTGCAACACCAGCTATTATTCCTTTCTTGTAAGCAGAGTCTTCTGATGCTATATCTCGCACAGCTGCATCGCCAAAGTTGTAGGCTAATGCACCTGCTACTGTTAGCGCTGCAACTCTTTTGCCCATTGTTGCAAACATCTTTGGAACAGATTGTGTATAGTCTCCACCTGCTCCTGCTCCTAGATACAAAGTATCACGAAGAGATGTTGCCATGTTGTATTTTTCTGGCAATCCGGTTCTGTCTACAACTTCTGCTAATACGTCTAGTGGTCTATCGAATAGTTTAAATCCTGGCTCTAGTGCTAATCTTCCATATGATCTTGCCCAATCTCTTGCCATGGTAGCCTCTGACTTGCCACCTATTATTCCAATTCCTCCACGTGGAGACATTGCTGCTCTAAAGAATCCGCTATCATCTGTTTCTCCAATAATGTTTCTAAACTTTTCATATACTCTATTAAGAAATGGATGGGTTGATCTTCCTTGTTCATCTAGTGGCGAAGGAGCTAGCTTAACAAGTCTTGCATTATCTAACACAAGATCTCCCGACATTGTTTTTAATTGTCCATTCTCAAACATTGCACCCTTATTAAATAGGTCGTTCATCGTTGTTTGAGATACATTATTTCCTCTAGATGTAAATAGTTTTCTAAAGTATTGCTCATCAAGCATAAGATCGTCTGCAGTTACGTACATTGGCTTAATGTTTGATTTGGGAATTGTATATGGAGATATAAAACTAGATACGTGGAATGTTCTTAGTATTTTTAATGGGGATATTTCTTCTAATGTTTTAGAGAAATCTAATGCTATGTCGCCAAGAGTAATTTTGTTCTTTATCTTGAGATCATTGTACTTAACTGGTACCAGCCCAGTTGCTCCATACGTGAAATATGAATCAACTGTATTTAATTTAAATATTTTTGAAGCAACAGATTGACCTGTATCTGTTGCCAATAGTTTTGATGTTCCAAAGACACCAGCAGATCCTATTCCTATATTAAGAATGGCATTATCACGCTGCTCTTGTCTTTTGTTTTCAAACTCCTTGTATGTAGAGACAGATGATGTTGTTATTGCCATTGTTTATTCTTCTTGTTGTGGTGGTCTTACTTCTTCTGGGAACGTAGCTATACATATTGCATATCTTCTCAGTAGTTCGCTTATTGGAAGATCTTCTACGTCGCTAAATGGTGTTGATGTGAATCTTGATACTATTGCCTGTATTGAATGCAATATATTTATTTGACACGTAAACTCTTCTAGGCTAGAGATTATATCTGATGCATACTCTACGCTTTTTAATACTATAGCATCTACTATTGTTGTTATTATTCCAGCTTCTATGTCGCCCCAATCAACATCGCTTGTTATTCCAATAAAAGATTCAAACGTATTTTCTATTATATCTTCTTCTATTAGTGCTCTTGACTTTGGAGATGTTGTATCAAATCTATTTACTCTTTCTAGTTCATCAACAGTAAGCAATCTAGCAATGCATATAGGATCTTTATATACATTGCCATTTATTGTTACTTCTAATCCTATTAGTGGTATTGATACACCTTGCCTTCCAGAATTAAAAATATTATGCATTACAGAACCTTAATTAGACTTAGTGCCATTTGCTCGGATACAAATCCAGATTTAAATAGTATTTGTTTTGATAATGTTGGTACTACGCCTGCGTCAGAAGATGCCATTCCTTCTTGTGAAACCTTTGGCCAAAGAACGCATTTTCTTATAACAGCTTCTTCATAAGAACTTTGATTCTTTACAACTCCGCTATTTGCCAACTGCTTATACTCGGTTCTATTAAGTGTTCTCCATATGAAAATTACATCGTCACCAAGTATTGATGACACAAAAAATTTTCCATATGTTGACTTCCATGCTTCTAGTAATGCTGTATCTGGTGCATCTTCATAGTTCTCAAGTTCTATTGCCAGTTCTGAAATATCATCTACTGTAATTTCTTCTTCCAAGACTACTTCGTCTTCACTTAGATCGTTCATTTGTTACTTGTCCTATAAATCTATATCTTCTTATTACTTGTTGATCTTCACCAACTGCAGCAGTTAGGTCAGATGCTATTATTCTGCAATTTGATATTGTAATAGTTGATGCAAGTTTGTCATCTCTGAGGTTGCTTGAGTTATCAAATATTAAGGTTATATTAAATCCAGATTTTAAATATGCTATACCAATTGATTCTGCGTTTGCTTTCTCAAATGAATTTAGCTGTGATTTTAATGATTTTATTTCTTCTACAGTCATAGAAAAATAATCTGTCTTTGACTCTAGTTTCTTTGTTGCTTTTTCTGCTTTTGAGTTTTTAGCTTTATCTATTTCTAGTGATTTAATTGCGTTTGTAAGGTATGAGGCATGTATAAAGTTTATATCTAAAAGACCGTTTACAACATAATTTCCTCTGGTTGTAAATCCAAAATAACTATTTCCAAGACCATATATTGGGTAAGAACTTAATTCTTCAGATATCATTATTCCAGCCATCTTATCAAGGGCTATTGTGTTATCTCCCTTTGATATATAGACATTACAGTCTGCTGCAGAATAGTATTGATTATACATTATTTTCCAAACAATAAGTCTGTTGCTGTTTTTGTAGTGCCAGTATTTGATATACCGCCAAGTGGTGTGTCTGATGATTCCATTGTTTTAACTGATCTTCCAACATAAGACAATGTTGTTTCAGTAATAATATCATTGATAGATGCTACCTGTCCATTGTTGATAAAAGTTGCATCATATATAACTTCTGATTTCGCATGTCCACTATATTCATTAGTGTATATTATGTTTATATCACAACTAAGTAGATCATCCTTCATGAGACTATGTATAACTTTCTTATTGCTTGAGCTTGCAACCTTATCAACTGGTACAGATAATAGACCATCTTTTATATTATTCAATAGTCCATTAAAGTCATCATCATTGAAAACGCCCTTTATTATTGATCCAGCAACATATTTATTTCCTATTGCGAATCCATCAATAAGATTATTCCCCATATTAAATACTGATGCTTTATTTCTATATACTGAATAGCTAACTGTTATGACAGTTCCAAAGTATACTGGAATATCAACTATGTCTCCAGCTTCATTAATAAGATGAAAGTTTATTAAAACATGTGTAGATGATCCACCAAGCGATTCATATGTAAAATTTTTATTTGTTGAAGAATTATTGTCCTTAGAGGCACCACGTATTGCTGCATCTGAACTAGTATCAGTTAGTGTTTTTATTGTTTTTTGACTTGCCTGACCCGCTTGTGTGTTAGTTAAAAAATCAACTATGTCGGAAGTTGCCATTTATTTTCTCCAATAAAAATGCCCAGCGTTATACCGGGCATTTTGTATTTGTATATATTGATACTATATCTAGTGCTTGATTACTTAGTAGTGCCTGGCTTCCACTGCTCTATGCTTCTAGCAATGAACGCAACTTGCTTTTCAAGAACCATATCGTCTATAGACATTCCACCAGCCTCTGTCATTAGTTCTACGCCCTTAAAAATCATTTTGCTTACTGCACCATATTCATTTGCGCCAACAACAGTAATGTCGAATGGAAGCAACTGATCAAGATGGAAAGCGTTAACCTTTTCAGTAAAGCTGTCAAGTTTTGCATAACTTTCTCTATTAAGAACACTTGTTGTTCCGCCAAGATCAAGTGCTGCTGCGATGTTTGCATCTAATAGACCTGTCTTGCTAATAGTAGATTTGCCAGCCATTGCTATTTCATCTTTACTTATGCTTGGCATTCTGCCCTTATTATTGCCTTCATTCATTGCAGTTAGTAAACCATCTTTGTCAAACATAACAAATACGCAAGCACCAGTTATTAGTCTTTTACCACGAGCAATAGTTCTAAGATCTGGTGATCCCATTGTATACACAGGAGCTTTTTCTCTATCCTGTTTGTATGAAATCATTTGAATTTCACCGAACACAGTATCGCCAAACACAGCATGTATGTCTGAACCAGAAAAGCTTGTAAAAGTAGTAGTCATTATTTATTTATCTCCAATTATAGAGGGCTTTCGCCCTCTGTATTAAACGTCGTAAGAAAGCTTAACAACGTTGTTTATGTCTCTGAGTTCGAATACTGGAACTATGGTGTATGGAATTGTAACTCCAAATGTGCTTGTAGGAATAACTGTAGCAGCATATTTCTTAATAAGTCCGTCTCTTACAGCTTGTTGCATTACGCCATCAACAGCGGTTTGCATAGCAGCAAGTCTAACTTCATCAATTCCCTTACCGATGTAAACATCAAGTCTGGTTCTTATTGCATTTGTAATGTTTCTAACAATTATTGATGTAGAGATGTAATCGTAATCAGAATTTGCATTTGTAGCAAGTTCGCCAGATGTTACAACTGTTCCACGATCCTTTTCTTGGAATACAACGTATCCAGCAAAAGAAAGCTCATCAAGTTTTGGTTTCTTAACAAGGAACGGAATTCCAACACGTGGAACAACTTCATTTGTAGTAGAGTTACCAGGAGTAACTGTAGTAGCAAGGCCACAATATACACCAGCACCGTTAACAACCTGACCAGCTGTGCCAGTAACAGGAGACGATGGAAGTGTTACAAGCCCTGAAACAACCGACAAGAACTTACCAAGATCTACATAAGCACCATTGGAATCTTGTTGTGGGATGCCATCTGGGTAGCCAGTATCTGTCTTGTAGAATCCAGCAGAACGAGTTGTTGTACCAGCCATAAACTTGTTACCAAGAAGTCCAGTACCGTTTCCTGTGATTTTTCCGTCAAAGTCAACTTCTGGGGCTGTACCAATCCACGATGCTACTTTAGCATTTGCAAGAGATACTGGTGTAGATGTTCCAATGAATCCTAGTACAAATCTATCACTCTCAGTAAGACCGTTTAGGAATTCACCAAACTGATGCACAAAGTTAACTTCAGAGAATTGTTTTGCTATTTTTGGTTGTCCATTTGAATCAACATCCGCATCTCCAACAACAGTAGTTGTGTTTAATGTCGCATCGTGTGTTGCATCTGTTAGTAGACCGCTATATGCATACACAGTTTTAACTGTGCTCCACTCATACACAATCTCGCCGTCAACATCTTCGTACTTACGGAAATAGTCAAGCTTGTTTGAAGCAACAGATCCGTCAGCAATGTTTGGAGCATCAAGTATAGCCTGATCAACAACAGCTTCTGTAGCGATAGTTGTTTCAAGATCAATGTATGCAGCATCTAGAAGCTCGTAAAGCTTTTTCCATGTTGCGCCAATGTTATTTTCTCCAGCGCTATATGTGAATCCAGAAACCACATCGTATGCAAATCCAACACTATATACATCAGTTGCAACACCCTGAGATGTTCCGCTTAGGGTTATAACACCCGTGGTAGCATTAAATGCGTATCCATTTGCTCCACCAGCAGCAACTGCAGCAGCGTTCTTGTAAACGTACCCAATAACACCACCGTTATCAACACCAACAGTTGGAAGTGTAATTGTTGTTACGGCGCCTGTTGCGGTATATCCAAGGATTGCTGAAGACTTGGTTGCACTTCTTGTATAAGAAACAACATAGTCATCTGTACCATCAGCAGCGTCAACTAGTGTAAGAATACCTGTTGTTGCATTGAATGTATAATCTGTAGCTACAACTAGTGCGTTACCATTCTTTGTTACGCTTGTAATTACAGCTGTATCGCTAATTGCGCCTTCTAGGAAGATTTTTGTATCTAAAGCTGCTGGTTGGAATGTTTCGGTTCCATATCCAGGCACAACAACTGACGACAATAGAACTGGCGATGCAGGAGTTCCGATTACGATATTAGTGTTAACATCAAATCCTTCAACTTCTATTTTGCCAAGATCAACTTCTGCTCCAGTTACATTTGAGTAAACAATCTTTGATCCTTGGAAAACAATAATACAAGCAACTAGTGCATTGTTTGGTTGTGGACCAACATAGATTGAATAATCTGAACCGGCAGTTGCTGTTTCGTCAACTGTTCTAATGTATGTGTCTGCTCCAAATATTCCATCTAGCGATGCTGATTTTCCACCGATACGGTAAAGTACAATATTTTTTGCCCCACCCAGCTTAGCTTCTGAAGCTTTTTGTAAAAGAGGTGAGTTGGCACCATATACCTTTCTTGCGACATTTGAGTCGCTCATAAGGACTTGTTTACCAGTTGGACCAGAATATGCTGTACCAATAACAAGCACAACATTGCCTTCTATTGGCGTATCTACAATTAAATTGCCATCCAATAGTTCCAGTCTATTAGCTGGTAGATTTTTGTAAGTAGGCATTAATTTTTCTCCTGATTACTATTTTTATAGTTAATCTATTTTATGTCTTCTAATATTAACTGTGGTAGCTTATCAAGGATATGCTTTTTAACACAATTAATCTCATATGTTCGAACAAGTATTTTTATAGGGATTCCTACGAGCCCCTTGTTTCCATACTGTGTTTTTATAATTGGAGCATATCTTCCCTTATAAAGCAAGATACCAACCCTTTGTTTTATGAAGTAATAAGATGATAGTAATATATTTTCAATTAGTCCAGCTATATTTCTAGCATATTTAACTTTGCTTGACCAACAATACATTGTTATCTCATTATCGTATGGCTGCATATAATATGCAGACACTCCACCATTTTCAAAATCTTCCTTTTCATATAGAAACATTGGTCTATATTGTATATGTGATTCAGACATGAATGCTGTTTTGGCACTAAAGTCTGCACATTCCCTTCTTGATATTTCGAATGTAACAGTACATCCATCGTTCATAACTTCATCTGGATATTCTTCAGTAAAACTAAACTTATTTACTGCGTCTACATCAGATATATTGTTATTTTCCTCAAGTAGATTGTTTGACTTAAAGAGATGGTAAAATAGTTTATATAAATTGTCAACGTCAATATATTGATCAATTATATTTGATCCAACATCTATGTCGCACTTAATTCTATTGTTGTTGAATTTTAACTGATTAAGTAATTCTTCATATTGATTTTGCATATTAATGTACCTCTGAAACTATTATTGAATTGAATTCAAGTTTTCCTTTGTCTAGTCTCATAGGTATTGATGATACTGCTAAATACTTATTTGTCTTAATTAACGGCATATGTATTCCACCATCATCTGTTGTGTCTATTGAGTAGACATAGTCTCCTAGAGCAACTCTGTACTCTTTTGGAGTTATTAATATAAATGAAGGTGAATCATTTCTGCCAATTTGTGAAAAGTTTGAATATTGATCTGATAGTCTTATTTGTTGCGGTCTATACATGTACCCAGCTATAAGCTTCTCATCCCATAGATACCCAACACCATCACAGCTTGGGCATCCTACTGTTCCAGAATTATTATAATCATGGTTACATGTATTGCATTTAATTTTATTTATGTATGGATATTTATCAGTGTCTATTCTTATTTTTCTTTGTAATAGCACATGGAACTTTTCAGTTCCAAAATCATCTCCATTAAAGAATCTTTCTACTTCATCCCTAACATCTATTTCTTTAGAATTGGCCATAATAAACAGTATTCACAGATCCTATTTTTTGAAGTGTATTTGTTTTTGGATTAACAACCTTTGTTGCTGCTACTGGACTATTTATAATGTTAGCATATGGCTGATTCCACCACCACTCTCTACTGGCTGATCTTGATGAGTTATTAAGCTCGCCCTTCACGAATATATTCATCATTGAACCAGATGTATTCCATGACTCAAAGAGCCTCTTAATGCCCTCCATGCACTCCTTGGCATCTTCTGATTTGCCTCTTATTGAGGAAGGATCATTCTCGTATTCAAGGGTTATCTTTACATCACCAAGGAACTTTTCTTTTCTACTAGACTTCATGTAGTCAAGATATAATAGATTGCCAAGGTAGTATATAGAATAACAAAGAACATAGTCTCTTTTTATCTTAAACAGTTGTTGTGAAGTTAGCCCTGTTGATATTCCATACAATTCTATAAAGCTATCTATTTCAAGTGAACCATTAAATATTAGCTCTCTTATTTGATCGTAATATGCAAAAGATTCTTCTTTTAAAAACTCACCAGCTACTTCTGCTTCTGTGCAATAGAAAGGATCAACAAGAACATTTACCACAACTGGATCGCATACAACTGTTTGGTTGTTTTCATCTAGTAGATTAAAGCTTATGATTATATTTTCATTCATATTATATCTCCTGCACTACATACTTATCATTGATACCAACAACTCCCAATGTATCCTTTTCTACTGTAATAACTATTGAATGCGAAGTAGCAATTTTATACTTAACAATATATTTATTGTCTGTATTGTATTTGCCCATATTAGATAGAAGATAATTATTAAATAGCTCGGAGAACTCTAAGTTGAATGTTGATGGAGTTATTATGTATTGGCTTATATCCTTTTCAAATACCAGTGTAAATGTATTTAGATTTCTATATTTAACCGATACTGGATTTCCATTCTGTGGAGGAGTTACTGGTTCAGGATTTTTAATGAATACATTGTTCTTGTAGAAGTTTAGGATGTCTTCATGTTGTATGCGTGATGATATATTATCTTCTGTCTTTATAACATCTGCATCTACGTGTGTAAGTATTTCTTGAACCCTATTGGATTGCAATCTTGTACTTGCGCTTAGATTTATTACAAATAGTTCATTAATGATAAATGGATATTTGGTAGACAGTTCTAGACTTGTATTCTCATTAAGCTCTATTACATTTGAAGACAGTATGTCTTGTTCTACATTTGTGAGTATTTGAACATCATCTTTTAATACATTGTATCTTATGGTATGAGTTCCCTGTCCAAGAACACTTGATCCAGTTATTATTATCTTGTATTCAGAATCGTCTAGGAGGTTTGATAAGTTTCTTTTGGTACTTATTACAGCTGATGAATTACCACGTGTAACAACCTTGGATAGATTGTAATACTCTGGAGGTAATCCTTTTTCTATGAATAGAATATATCTTGAGTTTGTGTAAAGTTTTTCAATTGGATCTATTTCAAGCATCCATCTTGTTCCATCTTCTACTATTGAGAAGTTATAATTTACAGTTCCAAGATGTTGTTTTGAAAATAGTATTTGCTTGTAATTAGGATCGCCAACTGACGGCCACACACTATCCGAATCAATACGTATTAGTGTTACGTAATTCTTTATTTGTAATGCATCTGGTTTTTGTGACATTAAAACAAAAACGCTCTCCTCAATTGGGAGAGCGCTTAATTGATGCATATTGTTTTTTATGTCCACAACATCAATTGACAAAGTCATAATTAAGCTTCGTTTATTGCGGCAATTACAATTGCTCTGTTTTTGTTAGCTTCTTCTAGTTCTATTAGTTCTAGTCTCTGCTCATCGCTAAGTTCTGCAGTTCTAATCTTTGCAGTAACCTGCTTTATTGTTCCATCAAGTAGGTCAATTAACAGCCCTTTTTCTTCTTCTTCATTTTGAGAATCCTCGATCACAACTTCTTTTGTTTCTTCTACAATTTCTGGTTCAGCTTCAACTTCAACTTCAACTTCGGCTTCAACAACAGTTATTGTATCAGGTGTTAGGCCAAAATTTCTTTGGCATGAAACTCTAAAAGATATATCTTTAATACATCTTACTAGATCTTGAATTTCTATATTTGCTTCTACAATGTTGCTTCTTAGTGCTGCACATATTGCATTAATAAACATATCTGATCTTGTTGAGATATCTATATCAACTGGACCGGCTCCTTTAATTAGTGTCACATCTTCAATGAAAAAGAATGTGGTTCTAATAAGGTTTATACTAATAATCATTTAACTCTCCATATAGTTATAGGGCCACTTGCGTGGCCCATTGTCCAACTAAGCATTAAGGCTTCTGTACAATAACTGGTACGTTAGCAATAGTAGCTTGAGGAGGTAGAACAATTGCATTAGGTTCAATGCTGATATTCTTAGCCACAGAGATAGCCATACCTTGGTTAAACAACGCGAAACCATAGCGTTCTCTTACCTTAAGCTTATGGATATCACGAGCTGGATCTTTCCACTCTTCCATTGTTGGATCTTCAGAAATTACGATTGCTCCAACTTCTTTAGAGTCCATCATTATGATGGATGTAGTTTTTGTAATTGGATCAAACGGTACAAATGCTGATGGGATAACAGTCAAGCCACCGAATGGGAACATTGACGGGAAACCAATCTTAGATTGTTGTGTACCTTCTCTTTCTGCTTGTGTTGCATTAGCAGTAGGAACACCAGACATACGACCTGCTTGCTTCCAGGCTGCGGTTTGTGAGCCAGTAACACCAGAAGGCAATCCGTTGAACCAGCCAGCCATTCCACCACCGTCAAGGACGATAGAGCGCATGTTTGGATCCTTAACGAAGGTAGCCCATGCAAGTGGGTGACAAAGCACTACGTCTGGAGTAAATCCTCTTTCAAGAGACTTAGCATACATATCGTATAGGTCGTCAACAGTCATAGAACCGTTGCCAGCTCCAGTAAGGTTACGTCCTGTGGTACGTCCAATTTCAGCACTTGCTGGAGTAGTGTTATCAAATACAACAACACCAGAATCATTTACCATATTGAAAATAAGTCTTTCTTTGTGTCTAGCAAGAGCACGTGAAGCTTGGCGAACATGTAGACCGATAACATCCCACTGAGAAAACTTCATCATTTCTTCAGTGATCTTAACGGCAATACCGTGCTTACCAATATTTGCTGTTGCAGTTCCGCCACCCTTTTGGATGGAGAATTCTGGATATTCTTGTCCTTCTGCCATGGAAAGATCTGCTGGACCAACAGCCCCAAGAGTTCCAAAGTTTACTTGTGTTCCGTAACCATCCATTCTGATGGTATTTAGAAGTCTAGCGCCGACTAGAATTGGCTCGATAGCTTCTTGGATTACTTCTGTAATTACGCGCTTGAATGACATTGGTGCCATTGGAGTATTAAGGGCGTCAGTAACAGAAAGTTTCAATCCTTCAGATGTAACACCGCCATTGTTAAATGCAGTATACAAAGAATTGATTTCGTCTTTAACTGCTAACTCGTCTGCGGTCCAAGGAGTTTGGTGAATTCTCATAGTATTTATATTTCCTTAGTTTATTTATTGTGTAGTCTATTAACGGCCTAGGCAGATTCTTACAATGCCATATCCAGCTGAATATGTAACGGCATCGGAACGACCAGCAGTTGCTGTTCCTGGCATAGCTTGTAATGTAGAAGTACCATTCTGAGCAGTTCTAACTCTGTTTAGAAGATTATGAGGACCATCATCTCTAACCGACATAACTTGACCAAGGATATCTGATTCATCTGTTGCGCCATAGTCGTAACCAGTAACAACGAAGTTTGAATTGTAATCGTATGTTACGAATTGACCAGGCTTAACTGTTCCATCGGCTGCGATACAAGCTGCAATACCAGCCATAGGAGCTGTAGCATATGTAGCGTTATCTGCAACAAGTGGCAATTCAAGTTGATAGTATCTAAGGAATCCAATACGTGATTGGTAGTTCACATTTGATCTATTAAATCTTGCTGGATTGATTCCATCTCCACCTGGATGAGGATAGAAATTCATGTAGCTTACGCCGACTGGACTTGATATGATGTTGGTTGCGGTTACGTTTGGATGCACTGCATTGTTAAAGAACGATTTAACAACCGGTTCACCAGCAACAACTAGCACTCCAGCGAAATTCTTCTGGCCGCGCTTAACATCTTCAGCTGTGTATCTGTCAAGAGTTGTTAGTGCATCACCTGCAATAATACCAGCTCCAGCATTAGCTGCGCCATTAAAGGCAGCGATATAAGCAGCAGATTGGATCTTGAGACCAGCTGGTACTACATAGCCGTTGATATCAAAAGAAACGATCTTGCCTTGAGAAAGAACAATATATTCTCTTGTGTATTCTACATATCTAACTCTGTTGAGATATGGAGCTGTTTGGAATTCCCCGGCAGGTCTTTGGCCTTCTGAGTATTCCACGTTGGGTGTAATTTGACCTTCGTCATCCCATTCTTTGTATGTTTGAACTAACCCTGGTACAACAGGATACGGATTATTAGCCATTATTGGTTAACCCCTTATTAAAAAGTAAAAGTGTCTGGTATTTTATTAGCATCTCTCAAATCTTGAATATATTTCTTAGCACCGCTAAGACCTTTCTCTCTTATGAGTTTTTTATATTCGTCTATAATTTCAGAGTTTGATAATTTTTCATTATCGTTTGTTGTTGTAGTTGTATTATTATCAACCACAGCAGTTGTATCTTCAACAACAGTATCAGAAACATTTGTTTTGTCAACAGAATTTGGATTGAGCTGTTGAGTTACTGTTTCGGGCTCTGTTCTTGTTGATTTATTCTTGTCAAGAATATCTGCGAGTTTATCTTCAAGCGATGTTATATTTCTTGATTCAAGTTTTGTCTTATAATCATTATCAGACAATTTATCTTCTAATGTCAATATCTGATTAACAGTATTTGTTTTTAATTTATCAGATAGAGATTGTACTTCTGCTTCAAGGCTATCATTTACTTTTTGAAGTGATTTTAATCTAGAAGCTGCATATGTATCTGATACGTTAAAAGATTTTTTAATTTCGTCAACAACTTTAGATACGATATTATTAATTGATTCATCTGATATTGTCAAATTATCTTTTGCTGCATCTTTAACAGCTGGAATTGTTGCTACGGCAGTATCTGCTTTTAGCAAATCTAGTTCATCATTAATAGAAAAATCTTTACCAATTAAGGCTGCAAGTTTCTCATCAATAACTCCAAGAATTACTGCTTTGTCAGCATCTTCTATTTCTGCATCTTGCACAATAAGTCTTGCAGCAATAGCATGCGCCTTGTCAAGCATGGGAAGAATCTTCTCGTCTGACAAAACAAAGTCAAGATCTTTTGCCGCAGAGATACTGTCTTCGTTAATATATTTAGCAAGACCAAGTGTGCCCATATAATCTTTTACTTCATTATATGTTGGAAACTTAGCCTTCAGGTGTTCTGTTAATTTCATTTCTTTATTACCTTTGTCTACTGATATGTAGTCTAGTATTGTTATTTTGCAATCTGCTGAATCTAATAATTCAGTACTTGTGTTAAGGTCTGCTGGGCTGTTAACATACGATATGTGGTCAAAATACATTTTGTCCCCAGTTATGTAGAAGCATTCTTGTTCATCATACATGTTACCTGCATAATGATTGCAGTATTCTTTTTTATTGTCAACACCACAGATGGAACAATACATCGAATTTGATCCACCACCTATTGACACTGTTAAATATCTTCTATCTGCAATTTTCTGAATAGCATCCACATCTGATATTTCTGCAATTAATTCTACATGACCCAAGCCCTTATATCCAGCAGACTTATATGCGTCTGTGCCTACAAACTTCTGTATCTTTGCTATAGACTTAATATCAACAGTTCCAGTCGGTCTTAGCGTATCAATTGCTCCATTAATTCCATATGATATATATTTTGCATCTATAACTCTACCTATTGGATCTGAGTATGAATCATGGTTTCTGGTAACCGGCTTATTATATGGCTTAACAAAAGAATCTGTACCATTCTTCATTCCGCTTGGTAGATATAATTTTTTATTTCCATTTACAATCCCAGAATGTGTAGCCTCTATTCTTACCTTGATAGATTTTAATTCAGACTTAGAGTCGCTTATCCTTGTCTTAAGATTCTTAACATCTTCATCTTTTAGATGCATGGTGTATTGATATGTGTAGCTACTATCAACTTTTGTTTTATTATTCAATTTGTTTTCTCCATTATCTCTACTATTAGAGTAAGTATTTGATTTGAAATCATATCTTTAATCTGTTTTTTGTCAATAGTGTTATACATATTTAATATATTAACTACTGTTGATGTTATTTTATCATCAATTCCAGCTGTGCAATTGTCTACATCTATTACATTGGAATATATATAATTATATAGTCTTCCTCTCTTCATTGAAGAGGCGGAATCAAGTATAGACAGTATACCATTTGCAAAATCAGAATGTTGATTTTTTGGCTTTGCAACAGACTTGGTTAAATTAGATGATCCTTTCGCTTTCTTTTTAGATGTAGATGCAGCAGTCTTCTTTGCAGCCGCAGTTACTCTTACTTGTTGTTTCTGTATCTCATTTGCTGCCTCTTGATTAGGATCATATTGATGCTGTTGTTGCATCTTCTTAACTTCCTGTTCAGACATTTGCTTAAGACCTGATTTCTTTCTAGTCTCGTTAACGGATTGTACGCCCTGTGTCATCTTGTTGAGTTCATGAGATTCAATTTTTATCTTCGATGCAACATCAAGATCATTGAATTCAAGATAGACCATATCTTCTGGCTTAATCATATAGATAGCCTTGTATCTTCCAGACTCATAAAGAATTTCTTTTATAATTAACTCGCTAACAAATACAGAGAACGCATCTTGATATGACATTACACTTTCCTTTAGCGACTCTGATAATACTTCACCGGTTGCTCTACCAGATCCATCTCCAACACCAAAGTCTATACCAGACATACCTAGGCCAATGAATACTCTTTCCTTGAAGTGGTTTAGGTATCCTTCTACTCTAAGCGCTAGAGATTCTGCACCAACTGCTGTTATATCAACTCTTTCTGATGTAACAATACCACCGTCATCTTCTATGTTTCTAAGATAAGATGTTGCTATGTCTACCTCTGATGTTCCATCTGGATATTTCTTTGCAGGTTGTTTTTCTGTTCCTACTTTGACATGTATAATTGGGAATAGAGATTTATAGATCAATGTTTCTATTGATTCTTCTATGCGTCTTAATGCCAAGATATCGTCTTTAACTGGCTCAAGTGGAGGTGTTCCCATAAGGAATCCTGTTCTTTTGTTAAAGTGTATGTGTATTACATTATCTGGTGGATACTCAATATATTTAGATGAGGATATGTATTCTCTATATCTTAGTATCTTACCCCTGTCGTCAACAACTGTCTGAACTGTTTCGGGTGGTATATTAAAATATCCAGCAATAGGTTCACGTTCTGTTGTCCCATACGCTACTACTTTACCAGTAGATGAATTTTTATTTCTAGCTTTTACTATGTATGCATTATGAAATGTTATTAAGTTCATTGCTGTTTCTTTTAGGAAGATGTCAAATGGCTTGCCAGTAACATAGGCCATTTCATTTAATCTTGATTCAACGTACTTCGCATTGTTTTCGTTATCGGACATGATTGTATACCCGTTTTTAAACATAAGCGCAGCCTTCTTGTTGAATGCTCTTGCCACAAAAGATTCCGTGTCTATTATTCTGCCATACTCATATAGATCGTATGCGTGTGACTGCCAATACGTTGCTTTAACATTATCTATTTGTGGGCCAAAGAATGATAATGTAGGATTCTTTATCACCTTAAATCTTTTTATTGATGAATCAGCAATCGTTTGAGGTGCTGATGTCATATTTGTTTTATGAATTATTTTTTGCATCTTTATGCCTTAAATTCTTATTCTTCCTATATCACCAAGTATGCTATCAAGTCTTGTTGATACTGGCGATACTGGCAGTATATTTCCAATCTTATTAAGATTTTTCAAATCATGTGATCTTGGCGCTTCTGTATCATATGGATTTTTTATATTTAAAAACTTAAATATATCAGATACTTGTGACAATATATCATCTTCATTTATATTGAATGGTATAAACTCATCGCCATTTACCATTACATACTCATCAGTAAAATATGATGGAGGATTACCTTTCCCGACTAAATTGTCTTCTGCGAATATCTTCGCATCCTCTATTATGTTGTCCATATGTGATTCTTTTATAAAATCATTTATATTACAACTATACAGAGATAGAGCATCCTGTCCAGTATTTGATGGAATCGTTGATATTAATATTCCAGTATTACCAGCATCTGTATTGTAAACTTTTGACAACTTACCTGATATATCGCCAACAACTTCTGCAACATCCTCATATGTAAACTTATCTTGTCCAGTGTATTGTAGTTCTGGTGATCCCATTACATTTTGTGCTATGTTTCTAGTCTTCTTTTTGATAACAGATCTTATTAGGTTTATTAAGGATATATATTGTATTACAGCTTCTATGGCGTCTGATGCCTTCTTTGTTGATCTTTCAGATTCGCATTGTATTGCTTGTCCTATTGCAAATATGTCTCCTATGTAGGATTCCATATCAATAAGTCCTTTATTTATAACATCTTGGACCTGTGACACTGTTTGTGTTATGGAATCTATATCTTTTTGTTCTGGTAGCTTTCTTTTTATTCCATTACGCCACGCTTCTACTTTATGAAAATTCTTTCCAGTAATAGATGTTGATCTTACAGATGTACCTAGAAATATTGTTGCATCTGTTTTATTATTTAATCCAGTTTCATTTTCATTTCTTTTCGCAATTCTATCTGCTCTTTCTTGTTGACTAGCGTTATCTATTGATACACCATCCTTGTTTATGGAAAGGCCAAAATCTCCTGACTGATCGGAAACTAATGAATTGTTTAGCTGAACAAGAGCATCTAATATACACATTATTGGAGATAGTGATAGCTTAACAGACATGTTTGAAAATGTTAACAGATTAGCAAGTAGTCTTTTTAGTATTGCTGTTAACAGTGCCATAAAACTAAATTTAGTTATATCCAGAGAGAATGTTAACCTTATTACTGACGCCAACAGAAGAGACAGTAATTTTATTAGATCTGGTATACAAAATGATCCGAATAGAAATGCTAATGTTGGCAATGATCCCGAAAATCCGCCAGACTTTATTGATTTCATTTTTGCTATAAAATCTTTAGCATCAAAAGCTACCTGCCCTTTCATCCCTTCAAATTGTATTAATGGCATCTTTGGTTTGCAATCTAAACAATCTTTTCCTGCCGCACGCCTTATAGCTGCTCTTATTGGGTCATTTGCATATGCCGGAGACACAGGTGCTACTGGCGTATTTACAGCACTTGTTATCGCCTCTATCTTGTCTATATGATGATCTGCTTCTGCGTATAGTGTTGCAGGTATATGACTTAGACATCCATTGTCTCTTAATGAGTTTCCAAAGAAGTCTATAATCTTTTGTGCATGGAATATAGTTTCTTCAGAAGCTGATGATTGATAATTAAGTAAGGCCACTTCTGACTCCTTGTGATATGAATGTTGGTATGCTTGGTATTAGTAGTATCCTTGGTGGATTAGCTCTTACCCTGTGAGGGCCACTCTCTTCTGCTTCAAGTGTTGATCCAGGTGATAATGATATTTTGTTTATCATGTTGGTTATAGCACCTGTTGTGTTGAGTATGCGCATTGGCATTGGTGCCTTTAGCCAAACTATTGTCGGTGCCTGTGTTGGTATTGCGGTATCAAGTGGCGCGTTAACAAGTGTTGTTTGGGCACCAATATTTGGAGTTGTTGGATCCCCCGGTCTAGTTGATATGTGTATATGTGGAGCAATAGGATGTATGTGCGGAGTAATTATATGCGTATGCTTTTGCAATATTGCTGTTAATCTTTGTATTTTTAACTCAAGCATATTTAGATATGCATAAAGACCAGTTATCCACTGGTGCATATTTTGATAATTAGTGAAATCTTCAGCTGCATATTGATATATTTGACTATACAGTTTTGCTCTTCTTTTTTCATTTTCTATGCTTGGCATGTTTCCGCTAAATCCAATCATATAATGTACCTTCCGAGTAACTGATCAGCTTTTGATTCTGATGCTAGTTTTACTATATCTAACATTTCTGAAAACATATCGAATGTTATGTATGCTCCGTTCTTTTCTATGAAATCTAATCCATACATTTCTATGACAGATTCATGTAACTCTATATCTTTATTCTTGTCATACTTAAATCTTATATTCCTGAGATTGCTGCTTAGGTCTTTTTTGATTTCTTTTAATTCTTCTATAATAAGAAAGAGGTCATCATCTGTGACCTCTGTCATTTCTTCTGAAATTCCAAACTGATCCATTATTCAGCCTCGATCTGTATTGCCATTTGGATATCTATTGACGCAGATACCTTTGGATACATAAGAATCCATATTGGTATCAGGTGATTCTGTAGAGGATTTACAACCTTAGCCGTATTAAATTCTACCAATGTATCAAAATCAGAAATAGATGGCTGAACTTCATTCGCTATTAGTTTCGCACCAAAGTACACAGATGTTGTTTCACTAACTACTAAAGATACATCCACATAGGCAAATGCATCTTCTGCTATTAAGAAATATTTTTTAATTACCGGTGTTATTGGAGAAACAGAGCACATGTTTATTGCTATCGAAGATAATTCAAGTATGCTTTCTGTTTCATAGTCGTAATAACACACTCCAACCTGATCGACTGAAGACGGTGTTATCATATCGTCTGATGCTGTATTAATAATATTTATCATTTGAATGCTGCTCTTCTCGTAGTGTTATTTTTGTTTCTTGTGCCAATTCTACCATTATTAAAATTGTCTCCAACTCTCATCTCTGTACCTGTACCGTTTTCAGAGTATCTATTTGCAATAGATCTAGAATATGACGTTCTATTTGCTGGTTGATAATTCTCTCTCTTTTTTGCAATTATATCAAGTCCATTATTATTTAGATTTGCATTTGGATTTAAATGCGTTAGATCTCTTCCATATGTATCTTCTTGTTTTAATATTCTTATTGCTAATTGAGATTTCATATTGGAAAATATTTCATCAAACTCAACATTAAATGCAAACATTGCTAACATTAATGCATCAAGATCATGGTCGCCAATAACAGCAGACGATGCACTGTATGTTGGTCTACCACTAACACTTCTCTTTTCCTGATATCCTTTCAACTGATCCATTATTGCCCTATCTTCTGATTCATCAAATTTTATGGCAACTTTTTCAATGGCTTTATTTAAAACGCCAACCATGAACGGCTTAACATCTTTCTTTACATCTTGTCCTGTGTATGGGTCCTTAACTTCTATTTTGGATCCAAAATCAATACCAACTATTTCTGCTAAGTACAAATCAGGATGTCCAAGTGGTAGTTTTCCAAATTGAGCCATAGCAAATGATTTTAATGTTTCTATTTGGGTATATCCGAATCCTCTATCTACATATATTTTATCAAATCTATATATTCTATTAAGATCTATTATCTTTTCCATTGCGTATGTTTGTGTCCAGCCTTCTTTTGAAACGGTTGCCTTATCAACTATGAAAAATACTTTCTCTTGCTTATCGTATGCAAGTGCAACTATTCTTGTTCCAACACCTTCGTGGTTCCAGTCACATCCCATTGTTATTATATAATTTGATCTATTTGCAATTACCTCTTCTTTTGTTCTTATGAATTTAGCTTTTCCACATAGGTCAACATAGTATTTTTGAAATACGCCAGCCTTGGATGATCCAAACTCTGCCATAACTTCCTGAACATAACCCATCTCGTCAGATTGACTTCTTAGGTCGCTATCTACGTCGTCATTATAGTGAGGCAGAACAAATGATGGATAGTGAAATTCCTTATATGCCCTATCTTGTGATAGACGATACATTTGTTTTTCGCCATCTGGAGTAGATGTTACCCATAGTTCTGTATCTGGCTTATCAAGTAGAATGGCTAGAATAGAGTTAAAGTCCTTCTGTCCAAGATAATCTGCCTCGTCTATATAGATTAGGTTAGCTGGCTGTCCCCGAACCTGTGCTGCCCCACTGCTGCCAGCAGTGAATGCTCTTAGTCTTGATCCATTCCTAAGTGTTATCTCATAGTTTGGAGACTCTTTTGCTTTTGCAACTATCTGTAGATATGGATCGTTTAGATTATTAAAGATCTGCTTAATCTTTACATACATTTCTTCTGCTTGTGCGTCATATGGTGTAACAATAAGTACGTAATACTTATCATTTGTTAGCATCTTGTGAGCAATGGCCATGGCCATACTTTGACTTTTGCCAACTCTTCTTCCGCAACGTATTGTCTTTCTTCTGGAAGAACAACTCATAATTTGATGCTGATACCATCTTGGCATGAACAGTTTTGTTGATTCATTGGTATTCTTTGTATCTATATTTTTACTTGCCCAATAATAAGGATTAGAAGCCTGTTCCAATAGATCCATTTCTTCCGAGTCAAACATGTGTTCAAATTCAGGAGGTACCGAGTTCTTTGCCCCAAGTAGCCCATTGCACTTAATTGTTACTTGCCCATATTTTGATATCTGATCCTTTACACAGATTTCACACATCTTGCCAACATCTTTATTATAGTTTTTATTAACTATATACTCTCTCCATGGAATATCTGCGAGACTTCTATTTTGTCCTGTTTCTCCATCGAATCTCATAACATCACCCATTACAGTAACCCTCTAAGCACCATGGATTCATTTTGTTTACTAATACATTCTGTATGTCCAGGAAAATATACCTGTGGATTGTATTTGTCATTTTGAAATTCTTTTAGTATTTTTTGTTCAATTAACCAAGCTTCATACATTGACATGTCTCTTTGTAAAATTACTCTGCATTTATAGCCACCATTTTTTGATGGCGATGCAAATCTTTTGGCTGCATTTTTTGTTGTAATTCCAACTTTCAAAAAGCATTCTTTCTCATTTGATAATTCCACCAAATACAATATTCCATGTTCATTTCTGGTATTTTCATCTTTAAAATACCATTCGCTATATGTGCCACCAGATCCACAGTGTGGACAACCGCATTGTGCATTTATGTGACTATCTGGTGTTTGTAAAAAATCTCCATGAATTGGACACGTAATGATTCCTTTTGTCTTGCAATTCACATATTCAAATTTGGAATAATCATATTTATCCCTATGAATTTCTTGTGCTTTTTCTATAAAAGACCCATTGTCTTTCTTGAAAGACAAACTACATTTTGGGCAACCCGAACCAGATAAATGAGACGTTGCTATCTGTAAAAAACTTCCATGTTTTTTGCATATAATCTCTACCATTGCTTTATTTCCATTAATGAGCTGTTCCGGATAGCTATATTTATAGTTGTGCAATATAGAACATCTATTAACAAATATAGTATAATTAATCTTCTCCCTATTATCCCATCTATGCAAATCGGCACATTTGCTACAACCCTGCCGTCTTGATATATGATGTGCAGGACTTTGCACAAAATCTCCATGATCCCTGCATGTAATAGTTACCTTGCTGTTTTGTCCCACGTATTCTGTTTTGTTATATAGATACTTATTGCCATGTACTAAATTGGCTCTGCGTATAAATTCTTCAGTTGGCATTATTTTTCTATTTCTCATCATTCCTCCAATAATCAATGAATCTTAATGTCCTAAGAATATCATTGGAGGCCTTATTTGTCAAAGGAGGCCCCTCAAGACCATGGATTCCTGGCCCAAAAGACTTCCTCTGTCGTTTAATCCAGATCTTGCAAGCTTACCTAGCGCTCTTTGTCTAGCTGTCATTGTGTTGTTTGTTTGTAGTCCACGAGTGTTCATAAGTCCCTTTCCTAAAGTAAGTGCAGCATCTTGCACAAAGTTATTTGCATTCATTGATTGTCCAACTGCTGATACTGCAAAATATGCGGCTCCACCAATTGCTAATGCTGCAGTTCCACCTAATCCATATCCAAGAATTCTAGATGCCCCTCCCATTCTAGCAGCTTTACCTATCGCATGTCCCATTTCTGCCATTGGACGTGCAGCTCCAAGGCCAGCAGTAAAACCAGCTGCTGTTGCCCAGTAATCTTCTGGATGTCCATCTAGGGTGCTTGATAATGCCATGTATGCGCCGCCAAGAGGTATTAGTGTTCTGTTTAGCATGCTGGCTTTTTGATTCTTTGTTACGAATCCAAGAGAGTTGATAGTATTTTCCCAATACACACCAGTCCCAGGTTTTAAGAATTGTGCGGCACGTTTTAGGTGATCAGACGCCTTTGCCTGACCATATCTTCCCATCGTGCTCCAGTCTTTTAATTCTTCTGGCCCTGCCTTTCTCCATCTCTGAAAAAAGTCTCTTCTGGCAACACCACTATCTGGTGCTTGTTCTGTATCAAATAGTCCCATGTGCCATACCCTTAAAAATATTCATGATGTCTTGTTCTTTCATTCCAGTCTGCAAAACCAGAACCGTGATCTGGATCTATTGATATTTTTGGCTTTGAATATATTCTTAAGCTATTATCAATTGATTGTGTCATTTGTCTTTTTGCTGCTTTTGTTGTTTTAATTTCTTCTGCTGATCCATTATCTGAGTCAGCTATTGCTATGGCTCCTAGTGCAGCAAGTCCAAGTGCTATGCTTTTCCCCCTATTGTTTTTAAACCATTTTTTTAACGAACCAGCATTTATATCAGCATCTCTTAGATTTGGCAATTTATCTTTATTTTCACGCACCTCTCTGGACAGTGTCTCTACAAATTCACGCTTATGTATTGGCGTTGGCAACCTTTCAACTTCTTGTTCAACTTGTTCAGCGGAGAATCCTGCTGTTGGTATATTTCTATATCTTGAACTAACGTCTTCTATTATTGCTGCTGAATCTTCTGCCTTTAGATAGCGCCTTCCTGTCTGAAATTCTCTTGACGACTTAACAATACTTCCTGTTCTATTATCTATAAATTCTAATTTCTCTATCTTGCTATTGCCAATTGGTATTGATTGTCTATATCCTGCTTGGGATTGTGCTTCGTCAAACGCTCTTGTTAAAGAGCGCATATATTGATGCGTAGCTTCTGTTGGTTGTGCATCACTTATCTGTTTAAATATTCTCTTGGTATTGTCTGATACATTTCCACTTGTTAAATCTTTATATAGTGGCATTAAATTATCGACAAATATCGACATCGCTTGTTTAGAATCTCCTGGTGCAAGGTGGGTTTCTTCGCCCAGATTAAACATTCTTGCAAGAAACTCTTGTGATGTTCCTATCGTTACATGTCTTTTGTCTATTAATCCTTCTTCTGCTGCCTTTGCAAATACAGATTTTGTTATATCCATTAGGTCTACAACTTTGTATTTACCACTTGTTGTATCAAGTAATTCAGTTGCATATCTAGCCATAATATCTGAGTGTAGTTTTGCTGCCTCGTCAAATAGTGCTGCGTCTCCAGTTTGTAAGAACTTGTAGTATTTTGCAGATGCTTCATTTCTTAAACCAAGTATTTCTGGTGAAGGATAAAGAGATCCAACTTTTGTTTGTGTTCCTCTTTTAAAATAGCTGTATGCAGACTTGTCTGACAGTGCAGCTACATCTCCAGCTTCTGCTGTTCCTGAGAATGCATGGCTCTCTATCCATCTTCTTTCAAAGTTTGAATTCTGGATTAACAATACATCCTTGTCTCCTGACATTGCATTAAGTAATGACTTTGTTACATCTCCCTGTTGTCTTTTTTGACTTGCCAAGTATTCGTTAAATCTTCCAGCTTCATGTTGTTTTTTACCAAATTCCGAAGTTGTAAGTCTATCTTGTAAGTCTGATACAGATGCATTATCCGATGGTGCAAAATATTCTCCACTAGAAGTTAGATTTCCATTGTTGTCATAGCTTGCAAAACCAGTCTGCCATATAAAACCATTGCCAGGATCTAGTGATGATGTTTCTATATCAAAGGATAGTATCCTATCTTTTAATGGTTTTGTACTATTTGTTGGTGCTTGTGTTTGTGTAGATGTAGGGGCAACTGGCACTGCAGTGGCAGTCATCGTAGGTTGCACGACAGAAGCGACAGGCATTGAAGAACTAATAATAGGCTTGTTTGAATTGATTGATTTTACAGCCTCCTGTAGTTCTTTATTGCTAAATGTATTACCAAGTAGTCTTTGTGCTATTCCAAAAATTCTTTTAATATGATTAGCATCTTTGGCTGAATTTCTCTCCATTGCCTCTTGTGCATTTGCATATAATGTTTTTGGTATTAAATCCAGCAGTTGAAAACCTATCTCTTTATCAAATAAAATATTTCTAGGCTTAGCGTCGAAGTTTATGCCTAGTCTGTCCAGTGTAGATATATCTTTAATCAATTGACCAACTTGTTCTTTGCTGGCAAGTTTAAAGTCTGCTAAATCATGACTTCCATATCCTCTTTGTTGTACCTGTAACTGTGCTGCTTTTAGATCTTCTGAAAAATTACCATGTACTACTTCTATACTTTCTGTTTTTAGTGCCCGACTAGGCCAGTGTTCATTCTTTCCTATATCAACCAATAGATCGTAAATACCACCCTCTGCCATTTCTGTATTTAGCGCATGCACCACTCGCACTACTCTTTTTTCATCATTTTTTAAGGTATATACACCTGCTGCCTCTCCTCCTTGGCTCATTATATTATTTAAAAAGTTTTTTGTTAACGGATGTTCTGAGTAGTCAATTGTAGATTTTTTATTTATCATAGTAATTTAAGAATCTCTGTATATTCTTTTGAATTTGAAAATATATCTTCTTCTGTGATGAATTTGTATTCAACCGTTGCATTTTTAAAATTTCTTTTTATAAATGATCGTGCAGCAGCAGCTTTTCTTTGAACGATCTCATTCATAAGCATTGCCTTTGGTTTTATTTCTATAACCTCTATTGAACCATTTACTCTTAATACAACTATATCTGGCTTATAAGATCTTTTTCTTTTCCCGTCAAAATAGGCTATGTTGAATGGCTCAACAATGTAATTAACAACACTCACATCTGCTTCTAGCTTTAGTAAATAAGCGTACTCATATGCTGATCTATAAACGAATGTGCTGTTATTCTTTTCAGAAATAAAGTTTCCAGTTTTATATTTTCCCACAGTGCTACCTCTTCTTCTTTTATTATAGTAGACATGAGTATCGCTTTTCTTTTTCATTTTATTTCTCTAAAGTCAGCATCTACGGCTTTCATTGTTTTCATTTGTGATGACAATTCCGATATTTTAGATTTGAGTTCAGATAGTTTTGTCATTGTATTTCCACCACCAACAACTTCCGATACAACTTTCATTTTCTCTTTTCTAGTTGCCATTAGAGCTTCTAGAACTTTCATTCTGTTCTTCTTTATCCTGTCTTTTAACTCAAATGCTTTCGAGATGTCTTGATTTTCTATTACATTACCACTTGCATCTACACCTACAACTACATCTTGTAATAGTGTTGGATGATTTTCTGCTAGATATTTTGTAACTCTCATTTCATATATATTGAATTCTGCTAGTTCAGAAACCATATGAAGCTCTGTTATGTTTGACGGATCTACATTAAATTCGTCTATATATTGTTCTGTCCAATAATGTATTAGTTGTGATTCTACAAGACACGGCTTAGCCAATGGTGGTTTTCCTATTGCCATATAGGCACAACTTGCTTTGAAGGGGCACATATCTCCACTGCACCTTATTGGTACTGCAGAATTTATTCCAGACGATTGTCTTTTTATGGCATATGTTAATGCCATAACTTCTTCTTCTGTAAAATTCATATTGGAATACATTGATGGATCTAATTCTAATTTCTTTAAATAATCATTCTTTGTTATTGTTCCATCATTACGTATGTGTATGCCAGTGACTCCAACATGTCTTGCTACAGCATTAGTTTGCGTAGGCATTTCGACTTGCTCTGCAGCTATCTTTTTTGGCTCTTCTAGTTTTGCTTTTTCTCTGATAGCGTTTGCTTTTGCAAAAATATCCTTAACGCTTTTATTCATTTCCATTTTTTTCACCATATTGTATTTATATAAATTTATTGTATTCTTGTGTTAAACCATAACACAACCATATCGGAGGATATTATGCAACACATTATACTTTTGCATGGACTAGGTAGCCATGGCATAACAATGAGGTTCTTAAAGGCCTATATTGATATACATACTAATCATAGCACACATGATTTTTCTTATTATTCTATAACTTCAAATATAGATCAAATAGTATCACATTTAGAAGATAGATTTAATTTGTCTTTTTCCTATTCTGATGAAGTCTGCATAATTGGCCATTCTCTTGGAGGCATAATAGCAGCAAAATTAGCGTCATCAGACCAATTGCGTTGTAAAGTATCACAAATAATAACACTTGGCTCTCCTCACCGTGGTGCCCTGCTTGCTAATAAAATTTTAGCTAAAATTCCTTTAATATCTAAAGTGTTCCCAATTGTACATGAATTATCAACTAAATCTAATAAAATGGATTATTCTATAAAATCGTATTGCAAAATTGGAGTAATTGCAGGAAATAAATATAAGTCTTCCTGGAATCCATTGATTATATTAGGAAAAATGTTTTTAGGAAGCAGGGGGATACATGATGGTGTTGTGGGTATTCATGAGAATGGGATGTCTAATATAACTGACTATGCATGCATACATGTAGACCATGTTAATATGCTATGGAGTCCAAAGATTGCAGATATGTGCATTAGCTTTATAAATACATCTAAATTTTAACCAAAATAAAAGCGGCCCGAAAGCCGCTTTGTTTTTACGTATCAATATGTCAGTCGATCAATAATCCATGCTCTCAGTGTCACTCCAGGAGTAAATTCAATATCAAGGAATGCTGTTGTGGCATCCGCTGTAATTTTATTAATTATAATCTGTGAGTCACCAATGTGGCACCATGAATCTATTGTAGATGAATATTCCTTCCAGAATACAGAACCATCTGTTAGAACTTCTTGGTACGTTCTTCCTGTTGCTGTATATACTTGCAATATTACTGCGTTAACAAATGATTTGATTTCATCAAAGATGTATTGTCTTGCTTTATATCTTTCAGTAACAGCCTTTTGTAGACCATATAGTTCAGATAAATTATTTGACTCATCTGTAAGTAAATACTCTTGTGTTATTGTTCCAAGTGCGTTGTGGTAACCAAGATATGTCTTTTTGTTTGTTAAAAGATTAAATGAATTTGTTGTAAATTCAAATCTTACTTTCGCATAATCTGTTCCGTTATAATGATATATGCAGTCAACTGGTCTTCCATTTTTTGACATTGTAACTCTTTTGTTAAGGTATACTCCGTCCTGAAGATGTCTTCTGAAGTCTATTTTTGATGTAGGAAGTTCTGCGAATCTTGAGTCAACAATAGAAGATATTTTTAAGGTATTTTCTTGTTCTATTTCCACCAATCTTGCATTGAGTGCAGCGACTCTTATGGAATCACTTATGTACGACAGATAATTTTCATCTGTCATTCTTATCCAGTTTGGATCAAGAGGATCTGATTCTACAGATCCTCTCACTTCTGCTGGCCAATCATCTGGAAGATTTTGTGGATTTTCTGTGTATTGATAGAGAAGGATGTCAATCATTTACTATTTCCTTAAAGTGTTATATTACGTGATGTTTTGTATTCAAAATACACCCAGTCAACTTCCATAGCTCTATTGGTATTCCCTGCCGATTTGCCTATGTACATGCCAACAGATGTTGTTCTTAAAGATGTTATTGGAAGATTGGTTGTAACTCCAGCAGCTATTTCCACTCCATCTATATAGAATGCAGCAGATATAGTTCCTCTAATATTTGATACCCTAACTCTTAACGTATAATCTGTGTCAGCAACAAGTGTTACGCCTGTTGATGTAGCAGTTCTAGTTGAGTTGTTAGATGTTACATACTGTATAGCTCCACCAGATAGGTTGTCTGAATATTTGAAATATGCACCATCTACTGCTTCTGTGCTGGTTGTTTGATCAGTAAATCCAAAGTATATAGTATATCTATTTGTTGCATCACTTAGCACTGGGACTCTTAGCGATGTAGAAAATTCAACATAATCTCCATCTGTTAGGTTACCAAAGTTAAAAAATGTATTTATGCCATACAATCCAGCATATCCAGTTGTTGTGGTTCCTGTGTTGCATGTTTTAATTCCAAATCTCTTGTCAGCTCCACCAAATACTGGCTGGCCATTTTGAGTAACGCCAGAACCCGCACCTGCAGCATTTGTTTGTAAAAAAAATGCAGTTTGAGCGATTGCAAAATCATCAAATTGCGTTATGTAAGGGTTTTGTGGATGCTTGGCATGTCTTGATGACAATGATATTAAATCAGTTCCAGTTGTTATCTCAACTGATCCATCACCAACAATAGTTTTTAGATTTAATGTTGTTCCTGTTACATCCTTTAGAATACCCGCTCCGCCACCAGCATTTGCAACTGTATCAATCTTAAGATTAAGTGCTGTTTGAGTTGCTATTGAAATAGGCTTGTTAACATCACTGGTATTATCTGCATTTCCAAGACCAACCGCTGCTGAATTAAGAGTTTGCCAAGACTTATCACCCCTCCAATACTGTCCTGTTGTTCCGGCAGTTATGGTTGCTTCTTTTCCATCCAGAGCAGCTTGTGTAGCAGTAGATACTGGCTTATTAACATCACTTGTATTGTCAGCATTTCCCAGCCCTACAGCGGCGCTATTAAGCGTTTGCCACGACTTGTCACCACGGTAATACTGAGCTGTGGTTCCAGGTGTTATCGTGCCTTCCTTGCCATTTAAAGCAGTCTGTGTGGCTGTAGATATAGGCTTATTGGCATCGCTAGTATCATCAGCATTTGTTAAGCCAACAGATGCCTTATTTAGAGTTTGCCAGGATTTATCTCCGCGATAGTATTGTGCCGTAGTTCCTACTGCTAATGCTGGTTCTTTATTATTGAATGTGTTGAAATTTATACTTGTCAAATATCCATCAACTAATGTAGTGGCTGCACCAAGCTTTGTTTTAATTGTAGCTTGTGTTTCATCGCCGGTATTAGTATTGCTTGTATTTCCTACTACTGTTAATTGTGCGTCTGAAACAAATCTTTTGTTTGTAGAATCGGTTATATTTGCGGTTGTTGTAGTATCGGCATTAACAACAGCTCCAAGTCCAACAGCAGTTCCATCTAGGGTCTGCCACGACTTGTCTCCACGATAGTATTGAGCAGTTGTTCCTGCGGTTACAGTTGCTTCTTTGCTATTTAGTGCTGTCTGTAGACCTGTTACGTCTGCTATCGCATGAGCATGTCCATTGTCCGATTTGCCGTTTAATGCTGTCTGAGTAGCAGTGCTAATTGGTTTATTGGCATCTGATGTATTATCCACATTTCCAAGACCAACCGAAGCAGAAGTAAGTCCAGTGATTGTTGCTGCACTTTGAGTTCCTGTATGGTTTGATCTGCTAAGTAAATAAGCGTCTGCTTGATTTGCTGTTGCACTTGTAGCAATTCCATCTAGTTTTGTTTTGTCAGCAGAAGACATGAATCCGTCTGCTATGGTTGTAGCATTTGTGTGTCCGTGTCCAGTATCTGATTTTCCAGACAAGAATGATGTTATTTCAGATTTTGTATTATATCTGGCATCACCTCTTGCATCTGTGTGGTATTGCCCATGGCTATCAACACCAAGATCAAGCAAATCGTTATGACTAACAGCTGTTGATGGGATTGCAGAAGTACCAGTTTCGAATATCTTCGAAAACATTGGCCTAATATCAATCAGGTCAGATACCGTAGTGGCTCCTTGCTGAACTACCACCCCTGCGAGTCTTATTATCTGCGCTTTAATTGCCGATGGTGCATCTGGCAATGGAGCCGATATAGCTTCTTCGAGAGTTGGCCATTCTGATGTTGCATACAAATAGTAAAGTGATCCTTCGGAATTCATGAAAAATAGGTCTTTCTTGAAATATCCAGGAGTCATTGCAAGTAGCGCAGACCCAGGGGCCTGATTTCTGTCATTAATATAATTAACATCAATAACATTTGGGTTAAGTGTGTTTGGAATAAATCCAACAGCTGTCCCGTAAATCTTTGTAAAATTGTAATTATCCAATACATTAATTTCGCTAAACTGCGCCCACACTTTACCACTACCGAGGACTGCACTTAACTCATTTGGAGACGGTAGCATTGATATATTGCATCCAAACTCAATATTGGCACCTACGGCATTTCTCACCCATTGATTAATCCAGAATAGCCCATCTTTGCCATCTAAATGTATATTGCTATAGCCAGTAACGGTAGTATTTGAAAATGCGGTATTTATATATCCGAGAGCTATATGTTCGGGCCCCAGTTGTGAATTTGAAATCACTATTGCGCCAAGATAATTAATTCCAATAAAGTTATTTCCGTTGTATAGACATGCTCCATTGCCTGCGCTCCATTCGACAAAAACAATCTCATCTAATGCTGTATTTCTTGCATATCCAGAGCCTTCGGCTAGACTAAAATTCACTCCTCCTGTTGGCGTTATTAGTCCACCATCAATAGATACTGCGCTGTATGTATTATCTACAAACTCTTTTATAAAAACTCCTGGCACTGGAGTCAGCTGTATTTTGCCTGCCACATCATCGTAAGTAGATGTTATAAGAATTCCATCTTCAAACATCTCGGCAACAGTATCTTGTATCTGTTCTGGAGATACAGTTCCGCCAGTGCCACCAGATGAAATATCACCAAGTATACCAGTATAATGTTCAGTAAATCCTACTTCATCTGAGCATGTTAGTAATCCATATACTACACCTCTTGCGAGTATAAGTAGTTCTGATGACGACATTGTATCTACATCAATTGTTGTTGAACTTTCAAAACCTATATTTGTTGTAATTCCAGCGACATTGCATATGAATACCAATTGTACTGCTGTAAATTCAAAATTTGTCATTTTATCATTTTCCCATTTTGTAAATCTTTAAGTGTAAGTCCTTGGGTGTACTGGAAGTGTGGGAACTCTTTCATGTTTTTCCAGTCGCCAGCCCATTCCAATCCAAGTGATTTCCCAACTGCACCTATGGCCTTCCACAGTTTTAAATCTTCTCCAGAAGTGCCCCATACTGGTTTTCCATTTCTGAGTGGAACAACATCGAATGCAAGTCTATAGTTATGCCATGATTGACCAGCTTTTGCGTTTGTAACTTTTGCTCCAGGCTTTGTTCTTCCCTGTGCATACAAAGCGTTTTGGCTTTCTGCATCTCTGTATGTGCTAGTTACAAGAATATCAATGCCTGCTGTTTTGCAGGCACTGATAAACTTACTAGCCATATTTGCAACTGTAGGGTGTAACTCCTTAATGTCGCGGCTATTGATCATGAAACTTACTCCAAAATATCTACTGCATTTTCAAATTCTGGAAGAGTTTTTAGCAATGCATACACATACTCAATTGGGTTTTGTGCAGCTATGTTAAAATCTGTAGGTAAAGATCTTGCATCTGAATATACTGGTGGTCTATTAGCAATTCTGTCTGCTTGTGTTGGCCATACGTAGAACATTACTGCTGTTTCTTCAACTGTTGCTCTTCCTATGTGTGCCTTAATGTATGCATTTGGATATGTATATTGGTTGCATGTATATTCTTGTGATAATGCCATTTTAATTCTCTTTATTGGTAATTGTTATATGTTGATTTTACGCTTATATTTACAACTATATTAGCAGCTTCATTATTTGTCACTTGGAATGTTAACAATCCAAATGGTGCAGATGGAGTTAATCCTACTGTAAATGTTGAAGTTACTCCACCAAATGAATGATCGGTACCTATTGTCTGCACAGTATCAAGTGTATATGTAGTTCCATCATAATATACCATTGCCCTTCTTTGTCCAGCAAGCATTGGTTTTGGAGATCCAGAACTTCCAAGTATCATAAATGTTATATCGTGAATTCCTACTGCATTAACTATATCAGGATTTGTTGTTGTTGATAATGCACCTTTTATTGATGTAGCTGTAGTTACAGAAGCACTAACTGCTGCATTCGTGCTTCCATTTGCTAATATCCAATTTGTTGCAGCAGGAACTATTCTTCCTCTCAGTGTGTACTGAACAACCGTTGTTCCGAGTGCGTCTTCTGTCCCTGATACACCTTCTACTATACCACCATGTATAACAGCACCTGTTGTTATTATTCCTGTTATATTTCTTCCACTTAGTATTGTTTGATCAATATTTGCAGTATTTGACTGTCCACTAAGTATTGTTGCATGTTTGCCAGCTGCAGTATTAAGTGTTCCATTTAGAACGCTTGAATATTGACCAGATGCAGTATTTGTTAATCCTGACGTTATTGCTGCATATGTTCCAGTTACTGAGTTACTGTTTGCACTATGTGTTACTGGAATGGTTCCAAGATTAACGGATCCATCTGGCATTGTAATTATCTTATTGCCAGTTATGCTGCTGAGATTAAATGTTACAGTTTTATCCCAGTCATTGTTTTTTACTAATGCGAAATCAGCAGCTTCGTATAAGCCGTTCTGTTGTTCAAACAATATCCACTCAGGCCCAAGAAACTCACTATTAGAACCTGCTAATAATTCTAAAACACTACCAGGGGTTGCGTAAACTGAAGTTATTGATATACCAGTTTGTGACCAAACGAAACCACCAGCAAATGTAATCGTACCTTTGTAGTTGCCTACATATATCTTAATAGGTTTTGTCACCGGCGACAAAGTTAGTGTTATGTTTGCAACCAACGGATATGCAGTTAACCCAAGACCTCCAAGTGGATTACCGATAGCATAAGTAGTTCCGCCCACTATAGTAGTGTTGCCGTAAATGATCGTAATATTCGGGTTTAATAAAATGTCAGTAGACGGAGGCCCCTTGCGCCTGTGTAGGGTCAAGTATCCATTGGCTACTGAATATGATGCATTAATATAATCATCACCTAGATTAACGTCAACGTTAGGCATCGTAATTAGGCGAGTCGTTGCGGTTGTTATATTCCCTGCTTCGAACGCTATCTTTTTCGTGCTGTCTCCATTATCCTTTATCCTGAAGACCGTATCTGTAACTTCATTAGATGCAACGGTTATAGTGGAGTCTGCTACACCATTTGTATAACCAATGGTCATTTCACCAGTTGTTGCGTTGAATGATAAACTGTCCACTGCTGTTGGGACTTGAATGGTATCATCTGGATTAGTTCCGTTTTTAGCAAGTGTTATTAGTCCTGAACCATCTATGCTTGCACCGGTTATTACCTCTGTAACGCCAAGATTAGTTAATCCATTTTGTTGCTCAGTAGCGCTTAAACCCTGAGTATCAACATCAACCCTTAGCCTATTTCCAAGTGCTGTGGTTACTGTGCTTGCATAGTTTTCGTCATCATTTATTGCTGCAGCAAGCTCATTTAGAGTATCAAGAGCAGCAGGTGCGCCATCTACAAGTGCATCAATAGCATCGTTTACATATGTTTCAGATGCAGCATTGGCAACGTCTGTTACGTCCAATTGTCTTGCTTCTACTTCCAGGCCAACACCAGTTGCCACAGGCACATGGCCGGGAGTCAATGGATATTGCGCAGTATATGGGCGCTTAGGAAGTTCTGCATTTATATAAAGTTCTGTTGGTGTAGCCATTAAGCTAATTCCTCAATTGTGTATGGTAATAGTCCTGTAGTGTTTGCGCCAACAGTGTTTGCTTCGTTTATTCTTAGTGCATTTCCTGTGGCATCAAACACAGCAGGAGATCCTGTGGATACTATGGTAAAAATATGGTTTCCGGAGGTATAATTTATATTGGTTGTGTTGGTTGCGTATGTTCCAGAAACAGCAGAAATTGTCACCACGAGTTTTGTCGCATTATTTAATCCGCTAACATTAACCCCTATATCATTATATGCAACACCAGCATCAAAAGTTCCAGATCTAGAAACAAATCCACCAATTGTGTATAAATCACCAGAAGAAATAGTTGCTGTTTCAACTCCGGCCAAATTAACTGCTGGAGATGCTAATGTGAAATTATAAGAATTTCTGGTTATTGAATCATGTACCTGTATATTGCCAGTAAAATTTTGACCAGTTACAACATTGGATGGTGTAAGTGCACTTAGTACGCCACCACCAGGCTCGGGCTGAATATCTGGCGTTGATAGCAATCTTTGGTTTGATGTTGCAACAACCTGATAGCTCTGTGCAGACGTTCCGTTATTTCCACCACTTCTAAGTCTAGATGAAGTGTGAACACCTGTCATGGCTATTGTTGCTGCACTATTTGCAATATACACACAAGTATCAACATATGCAGATGTATCATTGGATGTTTTAATTCCAGTTATTCTAACATTATTATTTGTTATATTGTATGTTCCAGATGTCATCTCTACAAGTATACTAGCACCCACCGCTGGTGTTGGTGTTAAAATATTTAATTCAGAAGTTAATGCAGTGACGGTTAAACTTTCTGTATAGTCGTAGAAATATATAATCTCGGCTTGCTCATCTACTTTTAGTGCTTGTTGTCCAATTGGATATACTATATCACTAACGACTATCTGTGGTTTAGCACTATCGAGATTAATAATATTGACATGATCAACGCCATTATTGCTTGCATCGCTAAAAAATGGATTGCTCCAAGCTCCATATTGGTCTCTCACTCTAACCCATACACCACCATAGGATGGGCCATCATTTGAATGTCCTGTTTTTCCAATAACCTGTATTGTTGTGCTTGCTGTAAAATCATTATTTTCTGACATATATGATTGTGGTTGCAGTGCGTCAAGACTATCAACAGCAAGAGTTTCTGCCCCAAATATGACTGAATCAGATTCTATTTCTATTGTTACATTTTGATCATAATGATAATGGGTTTGTCCGACTGCCGGATAATCTCCAATAAATACAACTGATGTTACCTCTGGTCTTGGTTGATATATAACAACACACTCATCAGTTGATCCCTCTGCATGTTCTGCCGTTATAAGAGTTCCGCAGTTTTCAAGCTCTATTGTGCCTGTCCATAAATTTTCAGTCGCGTGCATAGACAAGGCAACATCTTCTCCGTTAACTCTGACCCATGCAGGCTTGAGTGATTCAGATCCGGTTATGGCCAATACAGTAACTAAAACATTAGTGTTGGACACAACTACTTCTTCTACAACAAGCTCATCTGATGAGCTTTGAGATACAAAAGTATTTTCTCCTTCTACTGCTGGCTGTACGCTTGTAATACAAACAAAGCCTCCACCTTTTCCTATTTCCTCAAAATTAAATGAAAGCTCCCTATCTACTTCATTATAGGAAACGATATTTTGTTTTTTGGAATCTCTTGCGCTTATTTTTCTAACAGGAAGATCATCTTCTGCTACATACTCCTCGTTAAGCTCATCCCACTCTTCTGCTTTCCCAGCAATTGTTGGTGCAAAATTACCACTAACATCTGTTCCTAGCTTAACATCAAGAGCATCAAATAGCCTTGTTCTTCTAAGTGCATATAAATCACCTGCATTTACTTTTCCAACTATATCTAATAGTTGACCAAAATCTATTGTGTCTATATCTATATTTGTCCAGCCAATGTTTGTAATGATATAGAGATATTCATCTCCTGCATACTCTATGGAGGGAACCGTTGCTGATTTAAATTGAAATAATTGACTCATACAATTCTCTTTATTTAAAATATTCTGTATATAGCATTATATACTTGTTATGCGTATTGTGTTTATGTCTAGATTATCATCTTTCCATCTTCTGAAGATCTTATATGCCTTAACTGTATCAGTCAAAGAAATCTCTGAGTTTTTAGATGCAACATCCATTCCTAATTGTATGCAACCTTCTCCAAGCTCTGTTATATCCATATAGGTAAATATGCATCCATATCTTTGTATTGGACTTTCAATATCAGCTGATGAAATTGTCACACCTTGCTTTGGATTGTATAAAAATATTTCTGTTTTCTTTGTTAATTCTGAATATGATGGCATAAGATCGTATGTGCCTTCTGGGACAGATGAGTCCATTGGCTTGCCAAATGGCCACTTCTTTGTTCCTATAAAATGCTTTTCTTTGGTAAAGAGATTTATTACTGTTCCATCCTTTTCTTTAAGCTCAAGTCTTCCAAACACACCTGGCTTTATATATACAAGCTCTTGACTATTTCTTACTAGCTTTATCATTTAAGTTATCAACCTTTATATTATATTTGATCATATAGTCTCTTATGAGATTAAATCTAATATTAGCTTCATCAATTGCCATATTTAAGTCTATAATATATTTTGCAAGTTCATTGCCCTGCTTATCTTTTATAGACCATACTCTTGGACTTGGTTTTTTTGCATCTGCAGTAAATTGTGGATCTATATCTATTCTATGATATTTATCTATATAAACAGTCTTTCCTGCACATCCTGATAGTAATATCATAGCCAATATAATTATTTTGTTCATATCATTCCTTGTTTATTTCATTAAGTATTGAAACCAATTTCTCAGAAATATTTTCATCCTTTAGAAGATTATTTCTTTCTATAATATTATCATATTTATTAGATATCTTCTTTCTTTCTTCTTGTAATTTTATATTCATTTCTCTAGATTGTTCTAGTTGAAAGTTGGCAAATTCTGCTTGTGCATTTGCAGACCTCAATTCAAAATCTCTTAGCTCTATCTGTCTTGATAGTTCTATATTTTTAACCTGATAAACATGCGCCTTGTTAATATTAAATATGAGTAATACACATAATAAAACAAGGGCACCCAATCTTAAGCGCCCTGTAAGTGACATCATCTTTTATTTTCCCCATTTAGATTGTATAAAAGCGTTACCTAATATATAAGCACTTATAGTCCATTGAAGTATTTCTGAATATATAATAGGAGGTATTTTACCATACCAAAGCATAAATGTTGATAAAACAACACTTAAAAATACAAGAACAAATTTAGTAGATGATATCTTTTCAGCAAATCTAAGTTGCTTTTTATTCATCTTGCTTATATCTGTTCCATTCCATAAGGTATCTACGCTTTGTTCTGTTGAATTATTTTGATCACTCATAATAATATCACCTTCTGACTTTATCTCTTAGCTCTCTGAGTTCCTGATCCTGCCTCATATTTTCATGTCTTATGATCTCAAACTGTATACTTGCTTCATTTCTAGTGTATATAGTTGATTTCAAATCGTTGAGCTGTTGTGTTAGTGTTGCAACATTATCTCTGAATTGGTTCTGAAGTTCTTTTTGCCCAAAATAAAAAGCAGAAACAGCCCATATTCCAATCATGATCTGAACAATAAAGGCAATTAATATAAAGAATGGAATTCTACGTGGCAGATGAAACGCTACATATCCTTCCAAATCTCTACTATCGTCATTGTTTGGATCTTCATTATTTTCTTGATGTGTTGTCATTGTTTTACCTTAGATATCTAAAATTCCTTGGTATGGAATCCCGGTTCTCAGATCCACCCGTGGTAATGATCCTCTCCGTGGTAATGATCCTCTTAGTGAGAAATTCTTACGAGCTGCTGCGGTTTGTATTGGATTTTGTGCTTTTGTCATTATTGCATTTTGATATCCAGGTGATTGTCTTCTTATTTTTGCATTTCCTGCATTAGTAAGTGCCCTACTTTGTGTTGGTCTTAATCTTTTAGCATTATCAATTCTAGTGGACGTATTTGGCACTCTTTCCCTCCAGTCTGTTTCTGTTTTAGCTCTTGTTCTTCTACCAACAAATCCTCTTGCTTTTGCTCTTTTTGTGGCTTTTTCAAATTTGGCAGTTGCTCTAACTACATCTCCCTTTGCTGCTCTTGCTGTCGCTCTTGCTCCTCCAATTCCAACGACACCACCAAGAAGTGCACCTCCTGCAGCGCCAGTCATAAATGCATCACCCATACTGAATGATCCACCAATTCCCTGTTGGTTATTTGCATATAGAGCAGCATTTCCAGCTCCACCAAGAAGACCGCCACCAAGTGTATTTCCAAGAATCTTTCCACCAACAGCACGCGCTTTTCCAAATGTAGATGCGCCCTTTTCTGCATCTACTAACCCTTGACCTGCACGATTAAGAGATCTCAGTGCTGCTTTATCAAGCATTCCAGTAAATAGTCCCATATATCACCCCACTACTCGTTATACCAAGCCTTATTCCATCCACCTGCACCATCGGATATTGGTCTTCTGCCAACACCACCCGTTGTACCTTTCATGAAGTCTCCAAATTTTTGCTCATTAACGTTAAGTCCTGTCATTTTGCTTCTTATGCCTTTGATTCCAGATCCATACATTCCAAGTCTACCTGCTATACCACCTGCAAGTGCTCCTTTAAATGCCCCGCCAAGCATGGATGTATCATCAGATATCGTCCCTATGCCCATTCCAATTCCAGCCCCAACACCAGCACCAATCGTTCCCCACCCTCCAGAGTCAAGAGCGTTAATTGCCTGTGTCATATAACTGCTTTTTAAAAAACTCATAATGAGAGTCCCCTGTAATAATAAATATTATTTTTTTAATGTATAAAAGACCTATATGTTCGTATTTAAAATACGAAAGATCCCTATACGGAGTTTACAAAATATACAATAACAAGTCAATCAAATAAGTATGGAGTATTTTTTAATATCGAAATATAATCATATCCAAGGACATAATCATATCCATAGACATAATCATATTTGTGATAAAAAACATAACACCTGAAGAATAAGAAATATAATCGGAATGTACAAATGAAAAGCATACTTGGTGTAGCAGCAATCGGTGGAGCAATAGGGCTTGGAATTGATGGTGCTTCTAATAAAAAGGGTGATCATAATTATCTAGGATCATTTGCTCTTGGAGCTGCAATCGGAGCAGCTGGAGTTGGCGTTCTTGGCTCAAAGAGTGCTGTTGCTGCAAAGCCAGCGAAGGGTGCTCCTGCAAGCCCTGTCGTAACGCCTTCGGCTCCACAACCTGTCGTAACGCCTTCGGCTCCACAACCTGTCGTAACGCCTTCGGCTCCACAAC